>CAYSNA010000194.1:0-10011 GCA_964432185.1 uncultured Cytophagia bacterium | reverse complement strand
TCGGCAGTTTTTGCAAAAGGAATTTCGATCGCAGCCGGTCATCAAAAAGATTTTGCTGGCGAATCCGCCGTTTTTCACGTCAAATCACGCGCCGTTTTTCACCGATTATTTTCTCAAACGATGAGGAGCTCGTGCAGATAGAATTACTGTATGACAGACGAACACTGAAAATCCAACTCCCCGAAAACGCCACGGTTTTGGCAACAACCTATGCCGACCCTTCGGCTGAGGCGTGGGACATTGTGCGAAATGCGATAGATTTTCCCGTTGCATCGGCGCCGCTGGAGAGCTTGCTCAAGGCGCGGCGGCATGGTGACGTCGTCATCGTGGTGTCGGATATCTCGCGCCCCATCCCCTACTCGCTGTTTTTGCCGCAGGTTATCGAGCGCATTCTCTCAGCCCATGTTCCTGCCTCCGAGATTGTGATTTTAATTGCCACCGGCATGCATCGCCCGAGCACCACAGCGGAGCAACTGGAAATTCTCGGAACGGAAATTGTCAATCGATTTCGCGTTGAAGATCATATCGCCGAGGCGGGTGACCTGATCGAACTGGCTGGAAAAAGTTGGGCGGGGAATGTCATCAAACTCAACCGCCGATTTGTTGAAGCCGGGTGTCGAATCGTCACCGGTTTGGTGGAGCCGCATTTTATGGCCGGATTTTCCGGTGGACGCAAGGCCGTCTGTCCCGGGCTCGCCTCGCCGGAAACGGTTGAACAATTTCACGGCTACGAGTTTCTCTCAAACGAAAACGCGGCAAACGGCATTCTGGAAAACAATCCCTGTCATCTTGAAGCCCTGTCGGTGGCGCAGACCGTGGGCGTTGATTTTTGCTTAAACGTGGTGCTCAACGATCATCGGCAGGTCATTCATGCGACAGCCGGCGATGTGAACGCCGCGCATCGGGCCGCCTGTGACCTTGTGCGAGAATGTGCCTGCCCGCCGATACGGAATCAATTCGATGTTCTTCTCACCAACAGCGCCGGTTATCCGCTGGATACGACGTTTTATCAATGCGTCAAAGGACTTGTCGCAGCGCTCCCGGCGGTGAAACGAGGCGGCCATATCGTATCCGTTGGTGGCTGCAGAGAAGGCATTGGCAGCGACAGCTATACCAATTTAATGTTGAAATATTCCGGCGACTATGAGCAGTTTTTAAAAGACATCCGGGAATCGGGCGCGGTGCAAAAAGACCAGTGGCAGTATCAAATGCATGCGCGCGTGCTTGAGAAAATCGGCCGGGAGAATATTCACTTTTTCACAAACGGCATTGCGCAGGCAGAGCTGGATCAACTGTCCGTCAACGGCGTTTCAACAGAAAACGTGCAGCAAGCCGTTCAGGAGAAAATAAACGATTTTATCCTTCAGGGCAAAACTATCGCCGTGTGCCCGGAAGGACCGTATTGCGCTCCGGTCGTCGATAATTAATTTTAGCCGGCTGCCTTTTGCACATGTCCGCGATTGACGAGTGCAAATCAGCGGTACGCAGGCGGCCGTCAACATAAAAATGGGTAAAACAACGAAAAGAAATATGTCCATCAACATAAAACAAAATCATCACACCGAACTCATGGCTCCCGCCGGTTCCTACGAAAGTCTGCATGCCGCCATCAAAGCCGGAGCGGATTCGATCTATTTCGGCGTCGAACAACTCAACATGCGGGCGCGTTCGTCCAAAACATTCACGTTGAATGATTTGCGAGAAATCTCACTCATGACGGCGGAACACGGTCTCAAATCGTATTTGGCGTTGAACACCATTGTATACGATGATGAAATCGAGCTCATGCAATCCATTTGTGATGCGGCGAAAGCCTCGGGCATTTCTGCGGTCATCGCGACGGATATTTCGGCCATCACCTACGCGCGCAGCATAAATCTGGATGTGCACATATCAACGCAGGCGAATATTTCCAATATTGGCGCCGTGAAATTTTACGCACAGTTTTCGGACGTTATGGTACTGGCGCGCGAATTGACGCTGGAGCAGATTCGCGCTATAGCCGAGACAATCAAAGCGCAAAACATCACCGGACCGAGCGGCAAGCTGGTGCAGATCGAATTGTTTGTTCACGGCGCGTTGTGTGTGTCCATTTCCGGGAAATGCTACATGAGTTTGGCGGCGAAAAACCTCTCCGCTAATCGCGGCGAATGCATCCAGACCTGCCGGCGGCAATTTCGCGTCACGGACGAAGCAACGGATGAGGAGCTGATCATCGACAACAAATTTGTCATGTCGCCCAAAGATTTATGCATGATCGGCGCGATGGATCAACTTGTTCAAGCCGGCGCGACCGTCTTTAAAATTGAGGGCCGCGGTCGTTCATCGGATTATGTCTATCACACCACCAAAGCCTACCGCGAGGCCATCGACAGTTATTTTGACGGCAGCTATTCCTCCGAAAAAATTCAGCAGTGGACGAACGAACTGGAAAACGTCTTCAATCGCGGTTTCTGGCACGGCGGTTATTATCTCGGCAAAAAAATTGGCGAGTGGAGCGGCGCCTACGGCTCTGTAGCGACAAAACAAAAAACCTACATCGGACATGTCATCAACTATTTTACCACGCCGAAAATTGCCCAATTTCAAATAGACAGTCACAGCCTCAAAGTTGGCGATACCATTGCCGTCACCGGGCCAACGACCGGTTATGAAGAACGACTTGTCGAGAGCCTCTACGTGGATGATCAACCGGCGCAATCCGCACAAAAGGGCGACGACATCACGATGCCGTTTGATGTCAAGTTGAGGAAACGTGACAAGCTGTATGTCATCCACGACCGGACCCAGTGGCAGTCGTAAAAGGCCACACATAGAAAAAAAAGTCGTTGCCATTCAGGACAACAATTTTTATCATGTAGCACTCTCAACAATTGACGCGGTCAACATCTCAGGAGAGCACATGTCAAAATATATACTCGCCATTGACCAGGGAACCACAGGCACAACGGTCATTTTTTTTCGGCATGACGGATCGATCGCCGCGCGCGGCTATTCGGAATTTCGGCAAATTTATCCCAAGCCCGGCTGGGTCGAGCACGACGCGCTGGAGATTTGGAAGACGACCTGCAAGGTCATTCAAGAGGCGAAACAGAGCGGCCCAATTTCCAGTCACGAAATTGCCGCGATCGGCATCACCAACCAGCGCGAAACCACGGTGGTGTGGGATAAAAACAGCGGGCAACCGATCCACAACGCCATCGTCTGGCAATGCCGCCGCACCAGCGATTATTGCAATCAACTCAAAGCGGATGGACTGGCAGCGACATTCGCTGAAAAAGCAGGTCTCGTCATCGACGCCTATTTTTCCGGAACCAAAATCAAGTGGCTGCTGGATCACGTTCCGGGAGCGCGCGACAAGGCCCGCAACGGCGACCTGCTCTTCGGCACCATTGACACGTGGCTGTTGTGGAACCTCACCAACGGCGCCGTTCACGCCACCGATTACACCAACGCCTCGCGCACATTAATCTATAATATTTTTGATAAAAAATGGGATGCTGAACTGCTTGATATTCTAAACATCCCTGGCGAGGTATTGCCCGAGGTCAAGCCGTCAAGCGGCATATTTGGTCAAACGGCGGTCGATCTGTTTGACCGGTCCATTCCAGTCGCCGGCATGGCCGGCGACCAGCAAGCGGCACTCTTCGGCCAAAATTGCTGGCAGCCGGGTATGGTCAAAAATACCTACGGCACCGGCTGTTTTATGCTGATGAACACCGGCGACAAGGCCATTCATTCGAAAAATAAGCTGCTGACGACGCTGGCGTGCAAAGCTGACGGTTCCCCATGTTACGCCCTTGAGGGTTCGGTTTTTATTGCCGGCGCGGTCGTGCAATGGTTGCGCGATGAATTAAAGCTAATAACCAAGGCTTCGGAAACGGAAGAAATAGCGTTGTCGGTTCCCGACAACAACGACGTTTATGTCGTGCCGGCGTTTGTTGGTCTGGGCGCGCCGTACTGGGATCAGGAGGCGCGCGGGACAATCATTGGACTAACCCGCGGCGCCAACCGGGCGCACATTGTTCGTGCCGCGCTGGAATCCATCGCTTTTCAGAGTGTCGATGTGTTGCACGCCATGGTGAATGATTCGGGCATTGACATCAAAGAGTTACGCGTCGATGGCGGCGCGACGGCCAATAATTTTCTCATGCAGTTTCAATCGGATATTCTCGATGTCAACATAAATCGACCCGAGATCACCGAAACAACAGCGCTTGGCGCGGCTTTTCTGGCGGGACGCGCCGTCAGTTTTTGGCAGAATTCCGATGAACTGGAACGGGTTCGAAAAACCGACAACCTGTTTTCTCCCCGCATGGAGGCACAAAACAGATCGAATTTATTAGACGGCTGGCGCGCCGCCATTCATAAAACCCGCAGCTAAATCAATGACAAAACAGAGGCGACTATGAAGAACATCTGGATCATATTGATATTTATTTTGGCCGTTCGTTTATCCTCACAAGAAATTAAAATTGAACATCAGCGCGGTTTCATCAAAAGCGAATTCATTTATTCACTTGGCGACAAACCCACGCCGGAGTGCCATGCGTCAACGATCGTTGAAAGCAGCGCCGGCCTTCTCGTGGCCTGGTTTGGCGGCACAGAAGAAGGCGCGGCCGATGTCGGCATTTGGACATCGCTGTACGATGGCGTGGAATGGACAAAACCGGTTAACGTGGCGAATGGTGACCAGGAGGACGGTTCGCAGCTGCCGTGCTGGAATCCGGTTTTGTTCCAACCGAGCGACGGGCCGTTGATGCTGTTTTACAAAGTTGGCCCGAGTCCTCGTGAATGGTGGGGCATGCTTTTGGTGTCGGAGAATGGTGGATTGACCTGGTCAGATCCGAGACGGCTGCCGGATGGCATTCTCGGTCCCATCAAAAACAAGCCGCTGGAATTGCCGACGGGCGAGCTGATGTGCGGCTCGAGCAAAGAATCCGACGGCTGGCAGGTCTATCTGGAAATTACCAAAGATTTGGGGAACACCTGGCGAACCATTGGGCCAATGAACGATAAAGACAAATTTGCCGCCATTCAACCGACATTATTGCTGCACGTTGATCGCAAGGATACGGCGATCGTCGCCTTGTGCCGAACCAGGCAGGGATGTATCGGTGAATTTCGCACCGACAACAAAAATAAAAACATGGGCAAACGCTGGACGCGCATGAGCTGCACCAAATTACCCAATCCCAACTCGGGTATTGACGGCGTATCGCTCTCGGATGGACGGCTTTTGCTGGTGTACAATCACTCGGACAATGCGCGCACGCCGCTCAATGTGGCGCTGTCAAAAAATGGCAAAAAATGGATTCGGGCGGTACGTCTGGAGGAAAAACCGGGCGAGTATTCCTATCCGGCAATCATCCAAACATCCGACGGGCTGGTGCACATCACCTATACATGGAACCGTGAAACCATAAAACACGTCGTGGTCAATCCGAGTGATTTGTAGGACACGTTCCAGTGGAAATGACTCAAATTTCCTCTCGTAAAACAAAAAAGCCGAAATCGATAAAATTTCGGCTTTTCTTTTCCTATCGAGAAATTATTCTATCGCATCAAAATAACTTTTTGCGTGAGTAGATTCTTTTCAGCGTGAATTCGAATAAAATAAATGCCGCTGCTCATGGATAAACCGGCATCGTTCCGTCCATCCCACACGGTGGCGTAAGAACCGGCAGATTGTAAGGTCGAAACGAGCGTGCGCACATGTCGTCCGGTCATATCCAAAACATCAATCGTCACCTGCATGGTGTTCGGCAGTTCATAACGCAATACCGTTTGGGGATTAAACGGATTGGGATAAGCGGGGAAAAGTTTAAAATCTTGTGGCTGATGGTTCGTATCGCCACCAACGGCGGACGAAAACGCAACAGAAATCGGGTCATGCCAGGTGATGAGTCCGCTATAGTCAACATCGGCGAGTCGATACAAATTGTCCTGATCAGTGTTCACGCTGTCATCGAGAAATTCATAGAACGTCGGCATGGAGGTGGAGCCTTGGCCGCGCAAATCATCATTAATCTGGAACGAAGTAATGGTTCGCCAAACGTCGCTGTTGGAACGGCGCTGCAGAATAAAACCAAGATTATCTTTTTCGCTCTGCGTGAGCCATTGCAGCAACACACCGCCTTCAACGACGGTCGCCGTGAACATGCTTAATTCGACGGGTAGCGCAAGATCGTCAATATTATCATAAACGTAGGCCGCGCCCTGACTCATATGGCCAGCCACATCCTTGTGCGGCGCGCCAACAACCGATTGATTTTTTGACACGGCTAACGCCGCGCCAAAGCCGTCAAACGGCTCGGCATCGTAGGCGGTTTTTTTGGCACGTTGCGTCCATCCTTCATCGCCGCGTAAAAAGGAATAAACAGCGCCGGTATTTTTTCCCCAGCCATTGACACCGGGTGCGCCAACTACTATATAGTCCGCATGCAGGCCTACCGACGCGCCAAAATAATCTCCGGAATCGGCATCCATTGCGGTGAGCTTGAAGTGCTGTTGCCAGCCCAGATCATCACGCTGATAGATATAAACGGATCCATCATCAAAATTGAGCACGTCATCCTTGCGAGCGCCAATAACGGCATAGTCGCCATCGAGCGCAACAGCGCATCCAAAAAGATTTCCGGCATTGCCGTCCTGTGGGAAAAGATACGCCGTTTGCAGCCATCCATGTTCATCCCGCTGAAAAACAAACGCCGAACCAACGGATTGTTGCGGGTAACGCGTTTTAACATCGATTCCCGAAGCGCCGACGATGAGGTCGTTGCCGGACAAATCGACCGACACGCCGAAATAATCATTAACACGTCCGGGCGCAGCGACCAGTTTGGCATCGAGCACCCATTCGGTGCCGATCAATTGATAGACATAGACAGCGCCGGACTGCGGCATTTGCCCGCCTGTACGCGGCGCACCAACGACGGCGAAATGGCCGTCAATATCAACCGAGTAGCCGAATTGATCGAGCGGCACAAACTGGCTGGTGCGCAGTTTTTGAAAGAACGACCACAAGCGATCATGGCCTTGTTTGAAAATATATGCAGCGCCGCCGAACGGATTTTTGACGCTGTCACCACGCGCGCCGACAATTAAAAAACTGTCACTTTTTGCCAGAGACAAACCAAAGAGATCAAGCGTCAGATCATCATCGGGAATTTCCAGTTTTTGCGATTCGAGCCAAACCAAGTCCGTGTCATCAAATTCATAAATATATACAGCACCCCGATAGTCGCCGTCGCTGAGCGTACCGGGCGATCCTACGGCAATTATCGAACTGTCAACGACAACGCCCGCACCAAAACGATGCCGCGCATCCCCATCACTCGCAATTAATTTTTCTTCATTGGCAAAGACGTTGAGGCAGAGCAACGGAATGAAAAGGATAGTGAGATATGCTCGGATTAATTTTATCATATAGGGAATTGTTTAGCTCAGCGTTAACCAACTTGATTTCAGTTTTTTTGATAGCGTCGTGAAATAGTTTGCGATGCCCCTAAAAATTACATTTTCAATGCTCTATTCCACACTATTCTAAAGCGTTATATACCTTCAGCCTATAATTTTTACGGAATTATATTTTATTTTTTTTCGATCAAAGCTATGGTGAATGGTGCTGAGACACTTCAAAAGTGTACAGATCAAAACAAGACGGGCAGAGGAAAGTATTCCTCTGCCCGTTGCTTATTGTACTGATTTGACATTTTTGACAAAAGAACCAGCGCGATGTGCCTTGTCATCCACCGCTTCCAACTCTTTGATCAGCCAGCTCCCAATGATGATGCCGTCCGCAACTTGGCTCATGGCTTTCGCCTTTTCGAGCGACGAAATGCCGAATCCCAATGCCACGATTAAATCGGTCATGCCTTGCAGCGACATTATCGTTTCCGGGAGAACATTGTCCTCGGACTCGTTTTCGACACCGGTCGTGCTGTATTGGGCAACGCAGTACACAAATCCGGCAGATGCGCGCACAATCGCTTCTGTTCGTTTCGGATCAATATCCGGCGCGAGCAGATAAATCAAACTCACATCAAAAGTTTTGGTGATGGCCTCGATCTCTTCGCCCTCCTCATAGGGCAAATCGGCGATGATTAAACCATCAACGCCATGTCTCACACAATCGCTAACCAGCGCTTCGACGCCGTAGCGCATGACGGGATTGAGGTAGCCCATCATCACCACCGGAGTCTCTGATTTTTCGCGAAAACGTTTCACCAGGTTGAGAATATCGCTGATGGTGACTTTGTGTTTCATCGCCCGCGCCGTCGACCGCTGAATCACCGGACCGTCGGCAATGGGATCGGAAAACGGCATGCCGAGCTCGATGCAATCGGCGCCATTTTTTGCCATGCTGAGCATAATGTCCAGCGTTTCGTCCAGCGACGGATCGCCGGCGGTGATGAAAAAGATGGCCGCTTTGTCACCGCGCGATTTTAAATCGGCAAAATGTTTTTCCAGTCTATTCATGGTGTGCCTCCTCGCCCTGCAATGATTTGGTATCTTTATCGCCGCGGCCGCTTAAATTGATGAGTACGATTTTATCCTTCGGCATCTCGGCGGCGATGCGAACCGCGTGCGCCACCGCATGCGAACTTTCCAGCGCCGGGATGATACCCTCGGTCTGCGACAGCAACTTGAACGCCTCGACGGCTTCCTGATCGGTGATCGTCACATAGGTCGCGCGTTTGCTGTCCGCATAAAACGCGTGTTCCGGGCCGATGCCGGGATAATCGAGTCCGGCGGCGATGGAATGCGCCGGAATGATCTGCCCGTTTTCATCCTGCAGGAAATAGCTCTTCTCGCCATGAAACACACCGATTTGACCGTAATTGATGGATGCGGCGTTCTCGCCAATTTTCGCGCTAAAACCACCGGCTTCCACCCCGATGAGCTGCGCTCTGGACTGGTAAAACGGATGAAAAATACCAATCGAATTTGAGCCGCCGCCGACACAGGCGACGATGACATCGGGCTCATCAACACCATACTTTTTAATTTGGTCCCGAGCTTCATTGCCGATCACCGACTGGAACTCGCGCACCATGAGCGGAAACGGATGCGGCCCGACGACCGAACCGAGAATATATTGCGTATGTTTGACCGTGGAAATCCAGGCGCGCATCGCTTCGCTGGTGGCGTCCTTTAACGTCATGGTTCCCGATGTCACCGGCACCACCTCGGCGCCAAGAAGCTGCATGCGAAACACGTTGAGCTGTTGGCGTTTTATATCTTCCGCGCCCATGTAGACTTTGCAGCTCATGCCCATCAGCGCGCACACGGTGGCCGTCGCTACGCCATGCTGACCGGCGCCGGTTTCGGCAATGATATTTTTCTTGCCCATCTTGTGCGCCAGCAACGCCTGTCCCAGGCAGTTGTTCAATTTGTGCGATCCTGTATGATTCAGGTCTTCGCGTTTTAATAAAATTTTAGCGCCGCCGATTTTTTCCGTCAATCGTTTGGCGTAATAGAGCGGCGTCGGGCGTCCGGCGTAATTGAGCAGCAAGTCCGCCAGCTCGTCTTTAAACTCTTGCGTCTGGGCGATGGTGTTAAATCCCTCCTCCAGCTCGTACAACGCGGGCATCAGGAGTTCGGGGACAAACTGACCGCCAAACTGTCCAAAGTATCCTTTTTTTCTCATGTATTGTTCCTGTTGTGGTAAAAGTTTTTAACGACGAATGACACAAATTATCGTACATCGTTCCCACGCTCCCGCGTGGGAACGTCTTTCGGACGCTCAGCGTCCCGTGTTGTTGTTATTGGACGCAGAGCGTCACCCATGCATTCCGACGCGGAGCGTCGGAACAAGGACGCTGAAATGAATTCGTGAAATCCTACCTCATTCCCACGCTCTGCGTGGGAATGCCTCGCGGACGCTCAGCGTCTCGTGTTGTAGTTTTTCCAGAACGCAGAGCGCCCCATACGCATTCCGACGCAGAGCGTCGGAACGAGAAGGCGAAACAAGTGCCGGTTTTAAAATTTCATTCGTATTCATTCGTG
>CAYSNA010000193.1:0-10042 GCA_964432185.1 uncultured Cytophagia bacterium | reverse complement strand
TTTGTTGTCGGTTACCGACTGCATACATTGACGGTTATCGATCCTGAACGTCAGGTTGCTTATCCTTTATTGTCTCTACTTGCCTCTGCCAATCACCATGACAGCAACTTTCTGGTCATGCTGATCGAACTCGGCAAAGCCATTGGTCTGGATTTGAACGTTGTGATCGGCGACCAGGCTTATGGCGACGAAGAGGGAAATGATGATATTCAAAAACAGCACAATGTCACCATTTTAACGCAGCCGAAAACCATCAAAAAACTGCCGGATTTTGTTGATGCCGAGACCTTTCACGTGTATCACAACGACATGTGCGATAGTCCAATGACCTGGCGCGGCATCACTGATGACCGTGAGCATGAATATGGGTGCAACGCATCCGACGTTTGTCCTCTTGCCGGTCATTGCGATAAAATCAGACATATCCCTGTCGACAGCGGCGCTTTCGGACAGATACCCTACCATATCAAACAGGTACAGGACATATGCACTATGAGAAAGGTGGCGGAACGGCCGTTTAATCTGCTTAAACATCGTGAAGGCCTGGAGCCGTTAAGAACAGTAAGCCGAGAAACAACGCGCACCGCAACCGTGATGGCCAATATTGCGACGCTCCTGATCGAAATCGCAGGTTTTCGACGGACGACAAAAGTATCAAAGAACGAGCAGCTACAGCTGTTTCAAAAAGCGGCGTAGCCGGTTACTCATTGACGTTGCCGCTCACACAGTATCGTTTCTAATTCGTTCTCAAGGCCGGAGAATGTCTGTATATAACTCTCTATCGGTTCCTTGAGAGAATTTTAAAAATCGCGCCATGATCCGACTGCAAAAATGAAAAGCCGGTGCGCGGTTAAAGTAAAATTTATAAGCTATGACGATCGATTGCAACAGGCATTCTAAGGAAAATTTTATGAACACGTTGAAAAAGACCATTGTGCCGATTGTGCTGGCCACCGTGTGGATCAGTTTTTCCGAATTTGTTCGCAACGAATTTCTTTTCAAATCCTATTGGGTGAATCATTATGAAAAACTCGGTCTTCTTTTTCCTTCCGAACCGATCAACGGCGCGATGTGGGGACTGTGGTCGCTTTTTTTCGCCATCACCATTTTTGTGCTGGCGAAAAAATTCACAATGCTGCAAACCGTTTTGCTGAGCTGGTTCGTTGCGTTTGTGCTCATGTGGATCGTCATCGGCAATCTTTATGTCCTGCCAGGCGGATTGTTGTATTTTGCCGTACCGCTGAGCGTATTAGAGACTATTGTCGCCGCATGGATTATTGAAAAATTATCCTAAGCGGTGTGCAAACCGGATTCGTCAACTCGGTTTGCCCTACTGGTCATTTTATCGAACAATCGTCCGGGCGCCGAAAATCGGTCCGGCTCGGTGCCCGTCGTGCGGCTCAAATCTGACTTGTATCTTTTGATTTTCCGCAACCAGCGCCGAGTCAAAATCATACTGCACATCGATAAATTCGCCATCTTTTTTGCCGGAGATATTTTCCGTGGCGATCTTTTCGCCGTTGACCAAAATATCAAACGTCTTTGATCCGGTAAATCCACCCCAATAATGCACCACCAGCGCTATGTCGCGTTCCGGTTGTGCCATAAGCTCGAAAGAAAACCAGCCGCCCCGATCGGCCACTCTGGCCTTTTTGTGCTGAAAATCCATCACACGGATGCGCTCGCCATGGAACGCATGATCCCGCTCCGCCTGCATTTCACCCGGTTGAAAAAAGTCTATTGTTTTTTCTTCCAGTTCTTTTTTTCGGATTTGTTCCGCTTCGTAATCCGCTTGATATTGATTCCAGCGCGCCTCATCAAAAATATCCCAATAGACAGAATAACGGCGGTCGTGCGTGGCGTAAAACGGCGACAGACTAAAAGTACGAGGTCGGGCAAAACCGTCGTCAATCTTAAAAGCGTTCATTGAATGTTCAATCGGCACCAGCCAATGCTGCGGATGTCTATCCCCAGCAAAAAGCACCGGCACATAATCATGCGTCTCAGCCGCAGGATCATCCACGGGGCCCAAATCGCCGGCCAACACCAGCGGGCCGTATAGGAGCGCTACGCGGTTTTCATCATCCGGCATAGGTTCAAGCCGAAGCGAAAACGGCAGGTTCACATTGACAACATCACCCGATTGCCAGACCCTTGTAATGCCGATGAAACTCGGCGCCTTTTGTTTAATTTTTTGTCGTTGCCCGTTCACCGAAATGTCAATGCCATTTTGCGCCCAATAAGGATAGCGAATATAAAGCGTCAATTTCTGTGGATGGTCGCATATCATTTCAATGGTAGTCCCCTGCTCTTCCGGAAAATTCGTCTTCTGCGTCACGATCAAACCTTTGTCCTGCCACTTGACTGAAGCGGCGATGAACTGACTCACATAGAGTTCGTCTTTATTTTTGAAAAAGATGTTTTGGCCGTATTTCGAATGACTCTCCATGCCGGTGCCAATGCAGCAGGTGAACCATTCGGGATCCTGATAAACTTTGAATCCGCCCATTTCCAGGGACAGATTATAGATGACGCGGCCATTCTCCGGATGCTGCGATGAAAGGATATGATTGAACAGCGCGCGTTCGTAAAAATCGGCAATCTCCGCATCAGGATGCCATTGGAAGAGATGACGCGATAATTTCAGCATATTGTAAACATTGCAGGTTTCCGTGGTTTCATCGCTGAGGCGATGGCGCAGTTGATCCGGTTGACCAAAATACTCGTGATTGCCATGCCCGCCGGTGACATACGAATGGTGACGTACAACCCGCTCCCAAAAGAACTCGGCCGCTTTTTTATCCTGTTGATCGCCGGTCACTTCGTAACGCTTGGCCAGTCCAATGAGTTTGGGGATTTGCGTGTTGCCATGCTTGCCCGGCAAAATATCAAATCCCATCGCCAAAGAATCAAGCATGGCTTTGTGATGAAAAATTCGTGACATGTTCAGATATTTTTCATCTTGTGTATCAACATAAAGATCGACAAGCACTTCGTTCATGCCGCCGTGCTCGCAGTTCAGCATGTTTTGAACCTGAGCATCGTCAAGATGTCCAACGATGCCGCTGATCCAGTCAGCAAAATTCTCTTCGATCTCCAGCGCCTTTTCGACGCCGCACAAATGATAGGCATCGCGCAATCCGGCCAGCACCTTGTGATGCGTATAAAAAGGCGCCCACAAACCATTGAGATCAAAACCTTGCGAACGGATATCGCCGTGCGCGACTTGCATTAAAATCGCCTTTCCGTTTGGAATGGCGCCGATGTAGCCCTCACCATCCGCTTGCTGACAGGCGTCGAGTTCATCAACAATATAGGCCACGCGTTGACGAAACTGCTCATCTCCGGTTGAGCCGTACATCAGCGCGCAGCCACTCAGATAGTGCCCAAGACTATGGCCGGCAATGGTCTCGGCCTCCCAGCCGCCATAAGCTTCCGCTTTGAATTCGAGCCCGGCTTCGCGGCGAAATCGGGCGAGAAATCTGTCCGGTTCGTACTGCAGCAAAGATTTTTTCGACAAGTCTGTAGCATGCTTGAACGGGCCATCCAGGAGCGTCACATCCGACAGCTCAAACGGCGTGACTCGGTTGCGGTCGGCGTTGTGGTTCTCCGTCCGCGTACAATCGGAGAAAAGAACAGTGATGAGGCAAAGCATTAAAAGATGTTTCTTCCACGACCAATTCATGATGATTTCCTTACCTGATTATATTGACGCGCTTGGAAGCAGCAATCCAAAACCGAAAAGCGGATCGGATTTAATCGATTTAAAAGGTACGATGCATAAAATGTAGAAAATTCTTGACATTTAACAAAGAAGTGATAACATAATAAAAGGCTAGTGGCTAGTCTGCCTTTCCTCAAGACAATAGTATTTCCCAACATTCCACTCCATTCCACTTGATCCGGAAGCCACTCTGAGCGAATCAGTTTACACGAATTCCTGTTGATCGAACGCGCCATTCATGAGACGAAGCGGGAAAATTGTCTAGGGCGTTTTCACCATCCAACAGCTTCAAACTCTGTCTTTTCGAATTCAAACAAACTCTGAGGAGGATCAATGAAAATCAAAAACATGATACGAACGTTGTGCCTTCTTGTCGTTAGTGTAGGAATCCTGCCTGACAGTGCTATGGCCGGTACGACGGGCAAGTTAAATGGTCTTGTCGTGGACAAGAACACCCAGGAGCCACTGCCCGGGGTCAATCTTGTGATCATGAACACGCAACTGGGGACGGCGACAAATGTGAATGGTGAATACACCATTTTAAATGTTCCTCCGGGAATTTACACACTACAAGTGAGCATGATGGGCTACAAGGCGATGCGAATCGAAAATATCCACGTCAGCATTGACCTGACAACGACACAGAATATAGCGCTCGAAGAAACCGTGCTTGATGTCGGAGAAACAGTGACCGTTGTGGCGGAGCGCCCATTGGTGCAGCGGGACATGACATCGTCATTATCCAGCATGAGCGCGCGCGATATTGAAGCGCTGCCGGTGACCAGCATAAGTGATGTGCTGCAGCTCCAGGCCGGAGTTGTGCGCGACGGCGGCAATTTTCACATTCGCGGCGGCCGCGCCAATGAGGTGACGTTTTGGGTGGACGGCGTTGAGGTGACGGATGTCTACAGCGGCCAGAGCATGGGGGCGCGCATCGAGAACAATGCCGTGCAGGAACTGCAAGTTGTCAGCGGCACATTTAATGCGGAATACGGCAAGGCCATGGCGGGCATCATCAACGTCATCACCAAGGAAGGCGGACAAAATTATTCCGGCAAGCTGGATCTCTATGTTGGCGATTACGTGAGTGATAACAGCGTTTTTTCGGTGCTGAACAAAGTGACGACGCGGCAGAATGCGGTCACCGGCGAGCTGGAAGAAGTTGAGCATTTGGAAAATCCGTTGTCAAAATTCAATCCCACGTATAATGCCGATCTTTCATTCAGCGGGCCGATGCCGTTTTTCGGCGACAAGATGAGTTTCTTTGTCAACGGTCGCTATGTTTCCAGAGAGGGATATTTGTACGGCCGCGAGTGGTTTACTCCACAGGGCCTGCCCGGCGACAGTTCATTGACGCCCATGAACTCGGGGTACGATTATTCGGGCATCGGCAAACTCACCTACCGTATCTCGCCCAGTGTCAAGCTGAATTATCAACTCATGGCCAACAGATCGCATGACGACCGCAGTTTTTCACGCGGCTATCGATTTGTACCGGAAGCGGTACCGCAGCGCAATGGACACAGCATCACCAACATGCTGTCGCTCATCCACACCTTGTCCAGCACGACATTTTATGAGCTGCGTTTGTCCACCATGTCGACCGAAAGCAACTCGTATTTATATAAAAATCCAACGCAGATGCCGCATTTCCTGGTTCGAGTGCCGGCGGATTCGTTGAATCCGGAACAGACGATCGATCCGTCGACGCCGGAAGGCGCCGCTGCCCTGGAGGCGTTAAAGTACGGGGATGTCAATTACAAGTGGTTCATCGATCCGAACAATGCAGACGGTTATGTTGATCCGGATTCCTCCAACACCCCGACCAGTTTCAGCTTTAGCCGTGCGGGTACGACCAACAGTCTTTCCTTTCGAGAATATACCTTCTGGGACGCCAAATTTGACATCACCAGTCAAATCAATCAGCATCATCAAATCAAAGCCGGTTTTGACGCCAAACTGCACGAGCTGACGCGAGACACTTATACGCTGATTCCCGGCAAAACGGCCGGTGGTACGGAAGAGATCATACCCTTTACGCCAACAGTGCCGGAGGTGTCGAGTTTGAGCCGGGACAAATACACGCAAAAGCCGCGCGAACTCTCGGCTTACATTCAGGACAAAATCGAGCTGACGGAAATGATCGTAAACGTTGGATTTCGTTTGGATTATTTTGACGCCAACACGACCATTCCGACTGATCCGCGCGATCCCGATATTTACAATCCATTCAAAAATGAGAATATCTATAAAAACTGGGTGGAGCCGGAGACACCTCTGTCGCCGTCGGAATTGGACGCGTATAAAGCCATGTTTACGCCCTACACGCCGGAGGAACGCGCCGCTTTTATGCGCAAGGATGTCAATCCCAAAATCTCCATCAGCCCGCGTATCGGGATTTCCTACCCGATCACTGACCGCGGCATCATCCACTTTTCCTACGGTCATTTTTTGGCCATGCCGGGATTTCAGTATCTCTACAATAATTCATCCTACAAACTGCAGAGCGGTGGCGGTAACTCGTTGCTCGGCAATCCGGATTTGGAGCCGGAACAAACCGTACATTATGAAATCGGTCTGCAGCAACAATTAGGTGCGGACATCGGCTTGAAAACCACGCTGTTTTACAAGGACACGCGCGACTGGGTCGGCGCAACGCCGCTATTAAAAACGGTGCGGCCAAGCGTTGCCTACTCGCGCTACAGAAACGAAGATTACTCGAACGTTTATGGATTGACCCTGGAAATCGAAAAACGCTTTACCCAAACCTTTTCCAGCAGTCTGGATTACACCTATCAACTGGCCGAGGGCACGTATTCGAATCCGAGTGATGCGTATGATAATATCTATAATGACTCGGCGACGCCGGATGAACCCCGCAAAGCCATGGTGCCGATGAACTGGGATCAACGCCATACCTTGAACGTCTTTTTGACCATGCAACATGCCGGATGGCTGGTGTCGCTGATCGAGCGTTTTCAGACCGGCCAACCGTACACCCCGACTGTCTCCAAAAGTGAAATTACCGGCGCCTCCTCCTATGTGGGCTGGACCACCAACAGCGAGTCCAAACCGGCAACCAGTACGATGGATGTGCGTCTCATGAAGTCCTTCACCTTTGGTAAAACAAAATTATGGCTGTATTCGATCATCTACAATCTGCTGGATCAGCGAGGTCATCTCAGTGTTTATGGCGAAACCGGTACGGCTGATTTTAGCGCCAATTTGCTGACGGATTATCCGGGGTACAATCCGGTACGAATCGGCACCTATAAGGAGAATTTGCGGCGGCCGGAGTGGTATCAGTCGCCGCGCGAAATTCAGTTGGGTTTGGCCATTGAATTCTAATAGGACAAATGGTTCAACACTTTGCCCTTCAAAGCAGAGGAGAGTACACATGTTAAAAGTATGGATTGCACATTTATTGTTGATAGTGCTGATCATCTGTTTTTTGCCCACGCTGTCCTATTCGCAACTCGATCAGATTCACGGTGATCAGAATTATAGCACTTACGGCGTTCACTCGGGCAACCTGCTGAGGACATTTTTTTGGAACGACGGCCAGATCGGCCGCCGGAAAAATCTCACCAGCATCCCTCAGGTGGGCGGCGAATGGCCGATCAACAGCGGTCATATCACCCTGGCCAAAATCGCCACCTGGTACGGCTCAGAGGTCCGCGGCACCGATGGCGTCATCCGGCACATCGTATCCGAATCCAACGGCACCTGGACGGCTGATCCGTCAAATCACAGTTCCGGCGATGCCGATACGGATACCGGCGAATGGTGGACCATGACACCCCTGCCGGGATTTTATAATATGACGCCACCGCCGGAAGAATCGGATCTGCCGTGGGTTGCGATGAGTCACAAAGAGTGGTCGTGGCCGGTGCTGTGGCCCGACAAGATGGTTGATCCGATCGATCCCGGCTGGTCCGGCTTATGGAACGGCTATTTTGGCAAAGACCTCTTTAATGCGGATCAGGAAAGTTTTTACATCATGGATGACTGGCACAATAAGGAATTTCCTTTTTATCCGGACGAAAACGACAGCAGCCGGCGCGGTTTGGGATTTCGCGTCACCGTTCGCGGATTTCAGTGGTCGCATATTATGGTCGAGGACATGATTTTCTGGCTATTTGACACCGAGAATATCGGCACGCATTTGCACGACAAAGTTGGATTTGGCATCATGTGCGGCCCGGATATTGGCGGCGACGGCGATTCAAGTGATGACGGCGGCGCCTATGATCTGCTGCAGGACCTTGGCTATCAATATGATGGCGATAATATCGGCACCGACGGCTATACGCCGGTCGAATTTCTCGGCCTGGCCTTTCTGGAAAGTCCGGGCAACGCATACGATGGCATCGACAACGACGGCGACGCCATGAGCGGCAGCGGCCCGATCCTGCCGGACGATGTTAATGCCTTTGCGATCAGAACGGTGAATGCCGGCGACGATATCATTTTGATCGACTATAGCACTTTTGAACGCTCTATCGTTAGCATGCCGGTTGACGGCGCTGTCATTACCTATCTCGACCGAGAGTACACCATTATGCCGGGCGTGCTGGAAGAAATCGAGAATAATCTCATCGATGATAACCTGAACGGCCTCATCGATGAGAATAACGGCTCAACCTACGGCGAAGGTGCAAATGCGATCGATCGGCGTTTGTATGCCGGGCTAAAATATATCGATTATTTCACCGGCGACGGAGAAACCAATCCGTTAATTGATGAAGAGCGCGATGACGGCATTGACAACGACGGCGACTGGAACGTGCTTTTTGACGACGTCGGCCTCGACGGCGTGGCGGATACCGGAGACCAGGGCGAAGGCGATGGACTGCCAACTTCCGGCGCCGGAACCGGTCGCCCCGGCGAGCCGCATATTGATGTGACCGATATTGACGAAACCGACATGATCGGTCTGACATCCTTTTATATCTATTCGGATCAAGGCACATACGCGCTTAGCAATGATGAAAACCTGTGGTCCGCGGTTGTTCCCGGCGTTTTAAATGCCGTTGGCCAAATTGCCAATACCGATGTAATTCTCGGCTCCGGTTATTTCCCGCTAAAACCGGATGAAGTCGAACGTTTTTCGTTCTCCTATATGTACGGCTACCCGCTGGACGATTTGTATCGAAACAAACTCAACGCGCAAAAAGCATACTCGGCCAATTATAATTTTGCCAAAGCGCCGTACATCCCGACGCTGCAAGCCATCCCCGGCGATGGACGCGTAACGCTTATTTGGGATGATTTTGCCGAGCAATCTTTTGATCCGTTAACCGGTTATGATTTTGAAGGCTATCGCATCTATCGTTCAACCGATCAGGAGTGGAAAGACATGGCGGTCATTACCGATGCATACGGGAGCGTATCCAGCAACCGTAAACCGCTCGCACAATTCGATCTGGAAAATGACATCATCGGATTTTCCGCCGGCACCTCAAACGGCGTACAATTTTATCTTGGCGATGATACCGGTTTGGTTCACTCATGGACGGATACAACGGTGAAAAACGGTTTCACCTACTATTACGCTGTCACATCGTACGATCGTGGTCTCGATTCCACTGCGCTCTATCCGTCCGAATGCTCAAAATATCTCAGCATCTCTCCGGATGGATCGGTTGACAAGGGCAGAAACGTCGCCATCGTTCGGCCCGAGGCGCCGGTCGCCGGCTTTAAACCGGCCGAATTCACCGATGCCCAGCCGATTCAAGGCGGTGATGCTGATGGTATCGTCGGTTACAAAATAATTAATCCCATGGACATTATAGACGGCAACACCTATTCCATTTCGTTTGAGGACGCACTTGTTACCGGCACCCACTTTTCCACAACCTATGCAACCACCAGCATGACGCTCGTGAACGTCACCAATCGCTCCAATCCGGATACGCTCATCAAAAAAACGCCGGACGTACAGACCGGAGCCGTTTTACCGATTGTTGACGGATTCCAGTTGCAGCTGGTCAATCCGGCGGAAATGCAGCTTGACACTACAAATTCAATCTGGAGCGATCCGGGCATCTTTGATTTTCTCTTTGATCGTTTCCGCTACAGCCGCATCGAAGGCATCCGTCTTGAACTGGAGTCCCGGGCGGCGGACCTGCTCGTGGTCGGCGCGCGCGGCCGCACGAACCTGCGCGACGTCGTGCTGGGCAGCACGGCTGAAAAGGTCATGCGCGACAGCGTCTGCGCGGTCTGGGCATCGAAGCCGCGGGACTGAACCGGATTACACGGCTGAAGCGCCTGCGGCACGCAGCATCGCGGCGATGCTGCGCTCGACGTCCGAGTCCG
>CAYSNA010000192.1:0-10059 GCA_964432185.1 uncultured Cytophagia bacterium | reverse complement strand
ACGGCTGGACTTCGATCTTTTTCGGCTGGCGTTTGGAGCTGGATTGGACAGGGATCCTGAATGCAGCGAATATAAAAATTGATCAGGATGGCTATTCGCTGTTCACAATCATGTTTATGCTGATGATGTTCAAAGGGCTGCTCGTCTCCATGGCCGGTCCGGCGCCGAATTATGACATGCAGCGCATCCTGGCGACGAAATCGCCCAAAGAGGCCGGTTTGATGAGCGGTTTTGTCAATGTGGCGCTGTTTTTCCCGCGCTATATGATGATCGCCGGGTTGACCGTTCTGGCGCTGGTGTTCTTCCTGCCGCAATTGCGCGCCATGGGCGGCAATGTTGATTTTGAAATGGTGCTGCCGTACGCCATTCGCAATTTTATCCCTGTCGGTTTGATGGGCGTGTTGCTCGCCGGACTGCTTTCGGCGTTTATGTCCACATTTGCCGCTACGGTCAATGCAGCGCCGGCGTATATTGTCAATGATATTTACAAGCGATACATCAACCCGCGCGCCGATAACAAAAAACTGATCTTTGTCAGCAAGGTCGCCTCGGTTGTTGTGGTTCTGGTCGGCATGGGATTTGGCTTGATCGTCGAGTCGATTAATTCGGTGACGTTATGGATTGTCTCCGCCTTGTGGGGCGGCTATGCCGCGGCCAATGTGCTGAAATGGTACTGGTGGCGTTTTAACGGTTACGGTTATTTCTGGGGCATGTTGTCCGGCATTGTGGCCGCGCTTGCCGTGCCGAAACTGTTTCCGGATCTGTCGGCGCTCAACAGTTTCCCGATCATTCTCGGCGTTTCCGGTCTGTTTTGTATTTTTGGCAGTTTGCTCTCCAAGCCGGATTCCGAAGACGCACTGATGGACTTTTATCGTCGGGTGCGACCCTGGGGATTCTGGAAGCCCATCGACAGAAAAGTTGTCGCCCAGTATCCGGAGTTTCAAAGAAATAAAAACTTTTGGCGTGACTGGGCCAATATCGGCATTGGACTCGGCTGGCAAATTTCGCTGATCGCCTTACCCATTTTTCTGGTGATCAAACACTGGCTTGCCTTTGCCATTTGTGTCGTCGTCATTGCCCTGGCCACTTTTCTGCTCAAAATAAATTGGCTCGATAAACTTGAGGATGAATAACAAATTCTAATGCATCCGGATGATAGCATATTGATCGTTGTACAATGCCGAATGGATAACTTTAAGTCGCGGTACTCTGATGTACCGGTCGAGTATTTCAAGCACTATTAGATAGAATGAACATTTTACACATAGCTCCATCACCGCGCCAGGTTGGCGGCATGGAAACATTTATGGGGGATTTGCTCACATCGTCCCTTGCCACGCGCCACAACATCATCCTGCTTGATATTGCCAAACCAAAGTTGCGACAGCACGGCCGCTCCGCTTATGCGACCGGTTATGCCGTTTTCAAACGGCATCCGGCACTCTCATTTATCAGTTATAGCTATTCGATCTCTTTTTTGCTCCGATTTCTTTTTTTGCTCGCCACAACAAAGATAGACATCATCCATATCCACACGGCATCCTACACCTCTTTTTGGGAAAAGTGCCTTTATATTCAAATTGCACAGCTCGCCGGGAAAAAGATTGTAATGCACATTCATGGGGCATTGTTCAAGGAATTTTATCGACGTGGATCATCGTTGTCAAAGAAATTGATCCGGCGTCATCTGAACCTGTGCGATGCGGTCATCGTGCTGTCGAACGCCTGGAAAGAATTTTTCGCGGCTTTTGTTGAGGCGTCAAAACTGCACATCGTTCAAAACGGCATCCACTTATCGCCTTTGGCGGATTCGGCACAAAAGAGCGGCGTGGTGTCGTTCCTGCACATGGGGGAGGTGAGCCGGCGCAAGGGGATATATGATATTCTTGAGGTGATTGAGATTTTGAAATCGGAAAAAATAAATGTTTTTTTTGACATTGTCGGCCCCGGCGAATTGGACGAAGTTAACGAGATCATCACAAAAAAAGAGCTGCAAGCGTATATCCGGTTGCACGGCCCGCACTTTGGCGCGCGCCGTTTTGACTATTTCCAGCGAGCGCATTGTTTTATCCTGGCTTCCTATGCGGAGGGATTTCCGATCGCGTTGATTGAAGCGCTGGCCGCCGGATTGCCGGTCGTTTCGACAACCGTTGGCGGTATCCCGGATATGATTCAGCATGGACAACACGGCTTTTTAAACGAACCGGGCGATGTTAATGCTCTGGCCGATTCAATTAAAAAACTGGTTTTGCAGCCGGGCATGCGAGAAAAAATATCAAAGACTAACAGGCAAACGGCATTCAAGAATTTTGATATCAATTGCACGGCCGAGAAAATCTCAAATGTCTATCAATCCGTTTTTTCGTCAAGGTGAAACACAATTTAACGCCAATCGTTGATCCATCTGGTCTTGTTTATCACTATTACTTGTTCGTTGAACGAAAAATTAAACGGCTTTAACTTCCACATAAACAAATTATTTACCTTGCATTTTGTCCCTTTTTTACCTAATATTATAGTCAGTTTTAAGCGCTCATATGGGCGTATTTTTTTTGTCCAATAACGTGTTTACGGGGACGCCGGATGGCAAGTAAACAGGATAAAATACTTGGATTATTTATCCTTGGTGCATTTTTTATATTCGCCGTTTTTGTGATACTGGTGCTTATCGGTCTGAGCGCCTCATCGTCGGACCTTGAATTTTCCGGCGCCGGTGAAAAAATTGCGGTTGTCGAGCTGAATGGCATTATTACATCATCGCGTGAAATCAACAGTCAGCTCAAGCGTTATAAAAAAGATAACAGCATAAAAGCAATTATCCTGCATATTGACAGTCCCGGTGGCGGCGTCGCGGCATCGCAGGAAATATATGAATCGGTGCGCCGTGTTAGAGAATCAGGCAAACCGGTCGTCGCGTGCATGGCCAGCGTGGCGGCTTCAGGCGGCTATTACGCGGCTCTTGGTGCGGATTCTATCATGGCCGGTCCGGGAACGACAACCGGCAGTATTGGCGTTATTGCTGAAATCCCGAATTTTACCAAACTGATGGACAAGTTGGGAATCAGCATGACGATTGTTAAAAGCGGGCAATATAAGGATAGCGGTACGCCGTATCGCGAAATGACCACCGCGGATCGTCAGTACTTGCAGGATTGGATAAATGAGAGCTACGATCAGTTCATCAATATTGTCGCCACAGAGCGCGGCATGTCTCTGGAGGAGGCGAAGAAATTGGGCGATGGTCGGGTATTTTCCGGCCGTCAGGCCTATGAATTAGCGTTAATCGATACCTTAGGAACATTCGACGATGCCGTCCGCTTGGCGGCTGACATCGTCGGCATCGACGGCGAGCCGCGTTTGGTTCGCCAGGAACGACGTAAAGTAACGCCATTTGAGCTGATGTTTTCGTTTGATCTGCAAGAGTTCGTTCAAACTCATATCAGCGCCTGGCCACGAATTCAATATCTCATGTCGTATTAATGAGGGGAACATTATCATGACAAAAGCGGATTTGGTCGATGTCATTTCTCAAGGCACCGGGCTGACAAAAGTGGAAACACAAGCGGTTATTGACGGTTTTCTCGCGACAATCAGTTACGCCCTGCAACAGGGCGAGCGCGTCGATCTGCGCGGTTTTGGCAATTTTAAGGTCGTGCGGCGGCAAGCGAGAACAGCGCGGAATCCCAGCACCAACGAACCGGTGCATGTACCCGAGCATAATGCGGCCGTTTTCAAGCCGTCAAAAGATTTAAAAGAGTTTATCAATAAAAATGAATGACCTAACATGGATTGGAGGTGAATGCTTTGCCGAGTGGAAAAAAGCGTAAACGTCACAAGATAGCGACGCACAAGCGAAAAAAACGACTCCGAAAGGATCGTCATAAGAAAAAAAATAAATAATTAGGAAGGGTCAAGATTTTCGCTTGGCCCTTTTTAACTATGTGAGCTCGGTAACCACGATCCTGTTGAATTCGTGGTTGTGATTTTTATTATGAAGAGTTGAAAAAAGCGAATCGCGTTGGACATTCAAAACCTATATTCTGTTTCCGAAATAACGCAAGAGATCAAAGAACTCCTCGAGTTTAATCTGCCCACCGTTTGGGTGCAGGGCGAGTTGTCGAATTTTGTCCGCCACAGCTCAGGGCATCTCTATTTCTCCCTAAAAGATCATGACGCGCAACTTGCCGGCGTGATGTGGCGCAGCCGCGCGATTGTGCTGCCTTTTGAGCCGCAGAACGGCATGCAATTGAACGTCTATGGCGCAATCCGTGTCTACGAAAAGCGCGGCACGTACCAGATTGATGTTCTCAAAATGGTCCCGGCCGGCATTGGCGAGTTGCAGATGATGTTCGACGCTCTCAAACAAAAATTGTACGCCGAAGGCCTTTTTGATGAAGCGTTCAAAAAACCGCTGCCGGAATTTCCCGAACGCATTGGTATCGTCACCTCACCGACCGGCGCTGCCCTGCAGGATATTCTGCATGTTTTAAATCGACGGTTCCCTGCCGCGCAAAAAATTTTGCGCCCGACTCTGGTGCAAGGAGACGGCGCCGCGGCCGATATTGCGCAGGCTATTCAAGAGTTTAACGATTATAAAAATGTTGATGTGCTCATTGTCGGACGTGGAGGCGGGTCGCTTGAAGATTTATGGGCCTTTAACGATGAGCGCGTGGCTCGCGCTATTTTTGCTTCTGCCATTCCAATCATTTCGGCCGTCGGCCATGAGATTGATTATACGATTAGTGATTTTGTCGCTGATTTCCGCGCGCCAACGCCGTCGGCAGCAGCGGAAATTGTTGTGCCGGATGCCGCGGAATTACGACATTCGCTCGCCGCGTTGCAATCACGATGCGTCATCGCCGTGTCGTCGGACCTTGAATTCAAGCGCGAGCAGCTACAGCGGTTGCGCAATCGCTATGCCTTCCGTCGGCCCAAAGACGCCATCCTGCAAAAAAAACAGCACGTCGATGATCTCTTTCATCTCATCCAGGTGAACACGCAACGCACGCTGACACGTCTACAGGAAAAAATCCAATTCTGTCAATCCCGGATTCATGCGGCACATCCGAAACACATTTTGAATCGGGGCTATGCCATCGTGCACAACATGGACGGCACTGTGGTCCGCCGGGCCGATTCACTTGAACCTGATGAAGAGTTGTTTGTATCTCTGGCAAAAGGATCTTTCACAACTATAGTCAAACAGATTGACCGAGACACATCGGTTTTTACTAAAGACGGCAAAAGGGAAGAGCAATGAAAGAAAAAATGACCTTTGAACATGCCCTGGCTCGCCTTGAAGAGATTGCGGATGCGATGGAAGGCGGCGATATAAATCTGGAACAGACCATGCAGTTGTTTGAGGAAGCCAATGAGCTGTCCAGGTTTTGCAATGAAAAAATAGAGGGGGCAGAGGAAAAACTCCGAATACTGGTGAAAAAGGACGACGAGTTTCACCTGACGGTTGAAAACGATTGAAAAGCAGGTTGTAACGACGTATGGACAGTCTTTTATCTCAAGTAAATTCTCCCGAGGATATCCGTAATTTTGATGTGCCGCAACTGGCGCAACTGGCGCGAGAGCTGCGCGAATATATTATTGCCACGGTATCGACCACCGGAGGTCATCTCGCGCCATCGCTCGGCGTTATCGAATTGACGCTGGTGCTGCACTACCTTTTTGATACGCCAAACGATAAAATTGTCTGGGATGTCGGGCATCAAACCTATGCGCACAAAATTATCACCGGCCGGCGCGACAGCTTTGCGACCATCCGGCAATACGGCGGGTTGAGCGGTTTCCCCAAAACGGCTGAAAGTGAATATGACGCTTTTGATGTCGGGCATTCGAGTACATCTATTTCCGGCGCTTTTGGTATGGCATGCGCGCGCGATTTAAATGGGCAGGACTATAAAGTCCTGGCAGTTATTGGCGATGGGGCGTTGACCGGTGGATTGGCCTACGAGGGGCTCAACAATGCCGGCGCTTCCGGGCGCGATTTTATCGTCATTTTGAATGACAACAGCATGTCGATTTCCCCGAATGTCGGCGCCATTTCAAAATATTTGACCAGCATTATTTCGAATCCGTTTTACAATCGAATAAAAAAAGAAATCTGGGATCTTACCGGCCGATTTGACAATATGGGCCCGATCATCCGCAAAGCCGTACAGCGCACGCAGGAGAGTATGAAAGCGTTCATCACGCCCGGCGTTTTGTTTGAACGCCTCGGCTTTCGCTATTTCGGCCCGGTGGATGGCCACAATATCGCCAGCCTGATTAATCTGTTTCGCGAAGTGAAAAATTTTCACGGCCCCATTTTGGTTCATCTGTTGACGAAAAAAGGTAAAGGCTATAGCCCGGCGGAAAAGAATGCTTCGGTTTTTCATGGTTTGGGCAAGTTCGACCGCGAAACGGGCGAGCCGGTGAAAAAAACGGATATTCCATCCTATACGCAGGTTTTCGGCGAAACGCTGGTTGACCTCGCCCAAGAGGATAAAAAGCTCGTCGGCATTACCGCGGCCATGCAGCTCGGCACCGGCCTCTCCGAGTTTGCGGAAAAATTTCCCGATCGATTTTTTGATGTCGGTATTGCCGAAGGCCATGCGGTGACCTTTGCCGCCGGTTTGGCGATCCAGGGGCTGAAGCCGGTGTGCGCCATTTATTCGAGTTTTATGCAGCGCGCCTATGATATGGTGATGCATGACGTGGCGCTGCAAAAGCTGCCGGTAATTTTCGCTATCGATCGCGCCGGGTTGGTTGGCGACGACGGCCCGACACACCACGGCGTTTATGATATTGCGTTTTTGCGCACGGTTCCTGGCATGACAATTATGGCGCCCAAAGATGAGGCCGAGCTGCGCCATATGCTATACACGGCGTCGCTGCACCGTTCCGGGCCCATCGCCATTCGTTACCCTCGCGGTCTTGGGCAGGGTGTCCCGTTAAATGAGACCTACAAGCGTCTGCCAATTGGCGTTTCCGAGTTTATTCAGCATGGACATGATGTGGCAATCGTTGCGCTTGGACCAATGCTTTATGAAGCGCTGGCAGCCGCCGCACAACTTGCAGAGGAACATGGCCTCACCATTACTGTGGTGAATGCCCGGTTCGTCAAACCCGTGGATACGGAAATGCTGACGCGAGTTGCGATGAAACATAAACTCGTTTTGACGATTGAAGAGGGAACGCTCAAGGGCGGTTTCGGCAGCGAGGTGGCAGAGTTTTACAAAGAGCAGGATTTTACTCACGCCGAGCTCATCTGCCTGGGTGTTCCGGATGAATTTATCGAACACGGCACACCGGCCATCTTGCACGATCACATTGGTTTGACCGCCGACGGGATTGTAAAGGCTATCCGCACATCGAAATATTTTCAAAGCAAACCAAAAACAAGTTTGGCTGACATTTTCAAACACTCAAGGATGTCATGAAAATCGGAATTGTCGGGAATACGCAAAAGCCCAAAGCCTTGCCGGTGATCAACTCTTTTGTTGATATGCTGGAGCAACGACAGGTCGAGTTGATTTTTGCCGAAAAGTTGCGTTCTTTTTTAGCGCTCGACGCCTCAAAACATACTGCGCCCATCGGCGAAATCGGCAATAATTGCGACGTGGTGGTGGCGTTTGGCGGCGACGGGACTATCCTTGCCACCGCCAAACATGTCGGCGCATCGGGGGTGCCGATTCTCGGCGTCAATATCGGCACGCTTGGTTTTTTGGCGGAACTGACGGTCGATGAACTCGCATCGACCATCGACGATCTGCTTGCGGAGAAATATTCGATCATCGACCGTATGGTCCTGAAAATCGATATTGCGCGCGATTATCTCACCAAAACCTATTTTGCCCTGAATGACCTTGTGCTGGATAAGGGTCTGGCTTCACGCCTGATTTTTATTGATGCCAAGGTGGACGGCACGTTTTTGAATTCGTATCGCGCTGACGGGCTCATCATCGCGACGCCAACGGGCTCAACCGCCTATTCCATGTCTGCCGGTGGGCCGTTGCTCGTGCCGTCGTTGCATGCTTTTATTGTTACGCCTATTTGTCCGCATTCCATTACCGTACGGCCCATTGTTCTGGCCGAACAGAGTGTCATCGAGTTGACCATTCGCAAGGAAGCCGAACCTGTTCAGGTGAATATTGACGGACAAAATCGCTACAAACTGTTGTTTCACGAGACTGTGCGAATTTCCAAAGCAGATTATAATGTGCGATGGATTTCAATTGGAAAAAGCGATTTTTTTCATACCTTGAGAACAAAGTTGAATTGGGGCGTAAACCACAAAGGTGTTGAATAAACCAAGAAGAGTGATTGTTCTCAATTCCAGTCTCGCATAGACGAGAGAACGAATTTTTCGACAAAATGGACAAGAATCAAAACGTGGCCGATCAAAAAGCGACAACTCCACTCATGGAACAGTATCTGGGCATCAAAGCGCAGCACAAGGATGCGATCCTGTTTTTTCGCATGGGTGATTTTTATGAAATGTTTTATGACGATGCGAAAATCGCTTCGCAGGTTCTCGGCATCACCTTGACCTCCCGTGCGCATGGCAAAGCCGCCGATGTTCCGCTGGCCGGTTTTCCGCATCATGCGCTCGATAATTATCTCGTCAAATTTATCAAAGCCGGTTATCGCGTTGCCATTTGCGAACAAATTGAAGATCCCAAGCAAGCCAAAGGTATCGTCAAGCGGGATGTCATCGAAATTGTAACGCCCGGCACCGCTGTGTCCGAGGACCTCCTCGAGACCAAACGCAACAACTATCTCGTTTCCATTTATTTGAACACCAAACAGTGCGGCATCGCCAAAGTTGATATTTCGACGGGCGAATTTCAGGTCGGGGAATTCCGCATTGAGCAGGTTGAGGAAAAAATAGAATCCATTCTGCCTTCGGAGATCATTCTCTCGGACAAACAGACCGAATTGTTTTCGCGATATTATCGCAATCTCAATCAAACTACAGTCACTTTTCGCGAGGACTGGACTTTTCATTTTGATTACGCGGCCGATCAACTCAAGGATCATTTTGGCACCTTGTCGCTAAAGGGATTTGGTATTGAGCATTTTACCAGCGGAATTTCCGCTGCCGGTGCGGCGCTCGCCTATTTGCGCGAAAATCAAAAAGAAAAACTCGTGCATGTCACCAGCCTTGGTCGTTTGGCAGATGATGAGTATATGTTCATCGACAGCACCACGCGCCGAAATCTCGAGCTCATCCAGCCGCTCAATAGCTACAACAAACAGGGCACGCTCCTCAGCATTCTTGATCAGACGCAAACGCCGATGGGCGGGAGGCTGTTCATCAATTGGCTGCTGTTTCCTCTCAATAACGTGAAAAAAATCCAGCTTCGCCATCAGGCAGTTAAGGAATTGGTGGAGACAGCCAATTTACGTTTGGCTGTTCGTGAGGCTCTGAAAAAGATCGGCGATATTGAACGACTTGTCGCCAAATTCGCCACGGGCCGGGCCAACGGGAGGGATGCTCAGGCCATTCAACATTCGCTCGAGTTTGTCCAGAACATTAAAAATGTGCTGACGTCTTGTCAGTCAAAACGCCTGCGGGATATTCAAAAGGGATTGGCGCCCCTCGACGAGCTGGCGAAAAAAATATCCGCCGCGATTACCGAGAATCCGCCGCTGTCCATCACCGATGGCGGTATCATCAAACGCGGTTATGATGAAGAATTGGACAAGTTGCGGGATATTGCGTATTCGGGTAAGGACTGGATCGCGCGTCTGCAAAAGGATGAGCGAGAGAAAACCGGTATCCCGTCGCTCAAGGTCAATTTCAACAAAGTATTCGGCTATTATATTGAAGTGACCAAGCCGAACCTCTCTCGCGTGCCGCCGCATTATATCCGCAAACAAACGCTGGTGAATGCCGAGCGCTTTATCACGCAGGATTTGAAAGAGTATGAGGAGAAAATACTTGGCGCCGAAGAAAAAATGGCCGCGATGGAGTACGAGCTCTTCAATCAGCTTCGGCAATACATTTTGCAGTTCACACGAGAATTGCAGTTGAATGCGCAGTTTGTTGCAGAGTGCGATTGT
>CAYSNA010000191.1:0-10092 GCA_964432185.1 uncultured Cytophagia bacterium | reverse complement strand
GCGAGCTCGTAGCCCGACGCCTTCCACGCGCGCACGCGGTTGGCGCGGTCGGGGCTGTGCGGGCCGTTGATGAGCGGCTTGAGCGGATCGCCGGGATGAAATCCCGATTTGAAAACAATGTCGCCGCCCGGTTTTATGATATAGGATTTGGCACCGGCAGTGATATTGGGGCCGTCGTGATAGGCATGCCGCGTCGCGAAAAGGATGTGATCAAAATCAATTGCCGGATTAGAGAGCACACTCTCGCGAAGCGCAAGACGGCACTCGATGTAGTGTCGACGCTGTGTCGTCAGGTCGGTTTCATGGCGCATTTTTTCAAGAGTGGAATGAGGTGATGAAACCGGTTGCACGTCAAGCTTTTCACGCATTCGCGACACATTGTTGGCAAAAGCTTCTGCGATGTTTCGCACATCATCCAGCGTTCGATGTTTTTCCAGAACAACACATTGCCGCGCATAATCCGCTTCCAGTAAAAAATCCGGGGTGAGCGCGTTTTTCCAAGTCAAATACCACTCCGGCTCATTCTCACCGGGCATCGGCCAGACGATCGTGCGCGCGCCGTTCAACATGCCAATTCGGATATTAATCGCCCAATCCGCCAGCGCGCGGATAAATGGATCATCATGATCGATCAATTTTATCGCACGTTCTCCGAGTTCATCAAGCGGCATCTCATCCAGTGCTTTTTTTTCACGCTCCCAGGAGGGCACTTCCAGACCGCGGGCGCAGCGCAGCAAGAGTTCGGCGGAAAGCGTCTGGCCGACTATCGATTTATCTTTTTCCAGCTCGTCAAGCAAAACCGAGGTTTTCGAATATCGCTCGGCCATCACCGCCGCCAGATGCTCAAATCGCTCGACATCATTGGCGTACGAGTGCCGCACATCCGTTAAAAAATCATGGCCGTGCGATAAAACCGATTTGGCAAATTTATCATCAACTTTGGCCAAAACGAACGAGGTCATCAACAAAAAGAAAAAGAGTGTTATTTTGAATTTAGACATAAGACGTCCTGTTGACTTTCAAATACAAGAAATGCCTTTATAAACTCTGACCGATACAAAAAGAGGATCAGAAACGGTGGAGCGAAAACAGAGTTCTGATAGCGAAAGGCGTTTTAACCTGGATTACTCGCACATTTTCATGAGATAAATTATAAAGTCGTTATCAAAATACTATTCCAAACCACAAAGGACACAAAACATACAAAGAGAGGTGTTAATTTTGAACATTTATCACCAATTCTTTCTTTGTGTTCTTCGAGCGCTTTGTGGTTTATGAATTTTACCGACCAACAGATATTCGGAGAAGTTAAAAGCCAGCTTTTTCTCCGTGACGCTCCGTGATCCTCGGTTTTTCTCCGTATGGATTCTAAAACGAAAGATTCTTCAAATACTCGGCACTCGATTGCAGACAGACCAAACCATCCTCCACATTGTCGCGCTCGACAAAATAGTGTTTGATGCCCTGGCGACGCGCTTCGGCAAAAATGGCGGCAAAATCGATAATGCCGCTGCCGGGACAGGCAAAATCCTGTTCCTCGCCCGGCGCCATGTCCTTTACGTGCAGAATAGGAATCCGACCAGCGTATTTTTTCAGAACGTCCAGCGGGTCGCCGCCGCCTTTTTTCACCCAGTAGATGTCCATTTCGCATTTCACCAGATTTTCATCGGTGTGCCGCATGAGATAGTCAAACGGCAATCCTTCTTCCATCTCGTGAAATTCTTTATCGTGATTATGCCAGCAGAACGTGAGGCCATTCTCTTTCGCCAGCGCGCCCATTCTGTTCAACGTCTCGGCGCTGCGTTTGCACTCCTCCAGCATAAACGGGCCGCCGCTGAACCACGGCCAGTAGGTGACAGCATACGGCATATCGAGCGCCTTGATTCTGTCCATACTTTCCTGCACCTCAGCCATATCCTCAGAAAACTTGACGCCACCGGCAACGGGTTTGAGGCCGATTTGCCGACAAAAATCCAGGAACACCGCCGGAGTTTCGCCGTGCAGACCGCCCTCGTATTCCGTAAAGCCATAACCGACGGCCTGACTCAACGCCAGTCGCCAATCGACTTCCAGTTCCTTTTTGATGATGCCGCTGATAAAACCAAAGTTTTGCAGCTTTTTTTGATGTGTACCACATGACACCAGTGGCATCGTTGATGTGATGAAGCCGGCCGCCAGCATCTGTCTGAAAAAATCTCTTCTCGTTTGCATCAACTTTTCTCCCTTACGGCGTCACCGAACGCCCTTAAATTTTTAAACTGCATTTCGTCATACTCGCGCGAGGCGACGACGCCTTTGGCCCCGGCCCGGAACGCCAATTGTGTCGCTTTATAAACACTCTCCGGTGAGCTGGGATATGGATCGCCGTTCCACGGAACATCAATACCGATTCCCGATGCCACCGGCAGTTTTCCGTTTGTCGCCTCGACAGCACGTTTGGTCTCAATATAAACATATTCCGGCGGAATGCCATCATCGAGTTTGTCCAGCGTTGGGAAGATTTTTTTATCGTAATTAAAGAGTGAGTAGAATAATTCCATGGATTGTTCAAGGCTCAGCTCGGCGGTGAACGTTTTGTTCTCTTCGGCCAGCTTCCAGTGATGCAGTCGCGGGCCAAAAATTTCGTGATAAAGAATCGGTTTGATCCAGTCGCAGGTGCCGATCATTTCAGAGTACGGCGCCGCGGCGCGGTAAAAAATATCCCAACTCGAACGCTGATGATCAATGTGCCGCGCCACCTGGGCATCGGGTTTCACACTTTTCACCGTTTCATAAATCATTTTCTGGATGTCGTTATCCGCCTGAATCCACTGGTAATTCCAACCGAGGATTTCGGGATATTTCTGAAAAAGTCCAAGCACGGTTGTGATCACGCCGTCGATCGGTTTTTCACCGGCACGAACACTCGCCATTAAATTGAACAGGTCTCTGTAGCCGCTTCGTGCACGTTCAGCATCCAGACCGTTTGCCTTATTCTGAGAAATACAATGTTGACAAAAACAGGTGGGCATATAATTATGACGAAAAAGCTGCTCGGACAACGGCCCGACGCGCTCGGCGCCGAACTGAATGCCGTCGAGATCATAGTTGCTGAACATATCGAGGACCGAGGCGCGCAACCACTCGCGGTAATCGGGATTGTTCCAGCAGGGGGAATCGCCGGTCGCGCCGTTCATATCAACGACCAGCACCTTTTCCCAATTGTGGATGCTCGGACTCCCGTTCACCAACACGCGGTTAATGTCGGTCGGTTCGTACCAGCGCGCAAACACCTTCATGCCGCGGGCGCGCAGCGGTTTCTGAATTTCCTCAAACAGATCGCGATTGCCAAACTCAAAATCCTGCGTATTGGACTGATGCCGCAAAATCGTATCGCCATAAAATTTTTCATCACTTTTCAACCAAATTTTTGGCATGGAGCGCGTGCGCTCATCGCGTTTTGGGATGCCGTGATCCGCCAGCACCTGCGGCGGCCGATTGTTCGCGCAATAGTACGTATGCGTCGTCAGGTAGAGCGTATTGATGGCGCCCATCTCCTGCAGGCCATCGAGGCATTTTTCGATACCTTCGTCGAGAATATTATGACCATAAATTTGGATACCGACGTGCGGCTTGGACCTGGCGCGCGATTTTAAAATTGGCGTGCCCGACATCAGTGCGGTTCCCACGAGTGCTGATTTCATAAATTCCCGACGACGCATTTTTTCCTCTCGATTGTTCGACGTTTTGAGACGACAACAGCGAATGAGCAGCGGATGTAGATGCGTAGCTCAACACATTTATTCATCCGCTTGTGTGACGTTTTTTGAGCAGTCGAGACTGGTCAATCTCGACTCATCGTTGCCATCCCTCTTTGCTGTCCCGATCAATTTTCTGATGATAAGAATAAATATATTATCACGAAAATCCAACAGGCAAACCGTCAACCAACCGTTAAAAACATCTGCTTGACATTTTTCACTTCATGTTTTACCTTGTGACGGTTCGGAGAAAAAAGGACAACTTGTGCACCACGATGAAAATAATAATCCCAAGGATTGTCTCGATCTTTTAGCAAAAATCGAAGCCAGCAAAGAATTTGCGTCGGCCAGATTGGATAAAAAGCTGCTGCGCTATCTGGTCGAATCAACCCTGGACGGACTTTCGATCAAAGAAACGACTATCGCCATTGATGTATTTGATAAAGATACGCAATTTAATCCGGGAGAAGACTCCTCCGTCCGCTCACACATCTACACGATTCGAAAAAAACTGGATTCCTATTACGCCAATGAAGGTTCGAATGATCACATCCGCTTTGTCATCCCAAAAGGCCAATATCATGTGACGTTTCGCAAAACCTCGAGATTTGCGTCCTTTTTGAGTACAAGAACCTCGCTGCACATTCTCTGGGGCAGTGTTGCGGTTGTGCTGCTCGGTCTATCATTGTACTTGTGGCTGCAACTGAATAATCAAGCCCATACTCGCATTGCCAAAACGAGTCCCATTTTTCAAGATTTTGTCGAATCGGATTTACCAACCCTGGTGGTTATCGGCGATTTTTATTTTTACAAAATTATCAATTTTGATTATGCAGAAATCTCCAGAATTGCATGCATTAATTCTGACGCTGAATTGGATGCCTATTTGCGCGACAATCCGGAAGCGTCTCGATACATGGAACAGGATGACAACTCGTATATCGGCGAAAACATCCTCTACGAATTGCCGACCATTTTATCCGAGCTGCGGGGCAAATCCGAGATCAAAATAAATATAGCGAGCAAAATCAATTATAATGATCTGCATGAAAATAACATCATCTATCTCGGCTCTTTAAAATCGACCGGGATCATCCGAAACCTCATGAATGATTTAAACATGCGGTTCTCCGTGTGTCCTCATCAAATTGTATTTACATCGGCCGAAGGGGATACGACTATTTATCGCACATCATTTGAGTTTCAGCAGGATTTCAAATTCACAGATTATGCCATCGTCGCCAAATTTCCCGGAACAAATGACAACCACATCCTCATCGTGTCAGCTTTTCATGCGTGGGATTCGGGGGCAACGGTCAAAAAATTGATAGACGTTGGCTTTCTCAAAGAGGTTGAAAAGCAGTTCTCACTCCCCGAGCCTTTTCCGGAGTATTTTGAAATGCTGTTTGAATTGAACGGCTATCGACGCACCAGCTTGACCGCCAAAGTGCTGCACTTTATTGAAAGAAATGCAGCAGAATAGCAGAGTACGTTCTGGTCGACGGGCGTGTCGTGCCGAGTCAATAATTTGACTTTTTTTCCGGATTTCTGTTTTAGATGATCCCACTGATGAATTTCACTCCCAATCGTGCCACATTTGATTATTTCAAAAAATCAATTTTATACTTGCATTTTCAAAATTTAAATATTATGTTCATTTCAACAATTTAATAGTACATGTCTTTTCGTTACTCTGTTTCTGGTGATAATTATTCTAGCCAAATAATTTAATAAATCGCGAAAATAATCGCATAATGTCGATTGTTTGCCGCGATTTTTTTTTGCCATTACAGATCGAATAGTCACAATGTACAAGAGGCATGAGTTATTTTTAGAGGATTGAGTTATGGAAACAGGTACAGTCAAATGGTTTAACAGCCAAAAAGGTTACGGATTCATCACCAGAGACGGCGGCGACGATGTTTTTGTTCACTACAAAGCCATTCAGGGCGACGGTTACAAATCCCTGGAAGAAGGGGATAAAGTCAAGTTTGAAGTTAGCGAGGGTGCAAAGGGCTTACAAGCAATAAATGTAACAAAAGCCTGATCGTGTAAACGTGCTCCGATGTGTAATCATCGGGGTTTTTCGTATAACGACATAAAAGCGGAACCAGTGGCTGTGGTTCCGCTTTTTCTTTTAGAGGACGCTGAATTTGTAGATCGTTCTCGTGCTATAGGTTTCGCCCGGTTCGAGCAGAACGGACGGGAAATCCGGCTTGTTCGGCGAATCGGGATAATGCTGCGTCTCCAGACAAAATCCATGTCGCTGTTCATAGACGGCGCCATTTTTTCCGGTGATAGTGCCGTTGAGGAAATTTCCCGAATAGAACTGCACGCCGGGTTCGGTGGTTAAAACCTGCATCACACGGCCGCTGCTCTCTTCCGTTACCGTACACGCCAGCCGCAGCTCTCCGGCCGTGCCGTTGAGCACATAGTTGTGATCATACCCACCGCCGAACTGAAGCTGCTCATCCTCCTGGTCTATGCGTGCGCCAATTGTCGTTGGTTGACGAAAATCAAACGGCGTCCCTTCAACAGGCGCCACTTCGCCGGTGGGAATTAATCCCGCATCCACTGGCGTATAATAATCTGCATTGATTTGCAGCAGATGATCGAGCTGCGGCGTCGCGCCCGCGTCTTTTAAATGAAAATAAGAGTGATTCGTCAGATTGCAGACCGTCGATTTATCAGTGGTGGCCTTGTAATCAAACACCAATTCGTTGTCATTGGTGAGCGAATAGGTCACGGTGACATTCAGCGTGCCGGGATAGCCTTCTTCCATGTCCGCGCTGGTATAGGTCAACTGCAGAACCGCCGCGTTTTCTGTTGTTGATGGCGCTGCAGTCCACACCACTTTATCAAATCCAACAATGCCGCCATGCAGATGATTTTCACCGTTATTAATGGCCAGCGAATACTCCTGCCCATTCACGGTAAATTTGCCTTTGGCGATTCGATTGCCGTACCGCCCAATAATCGCGCCAAAATAGGGCGATGCTTTCACATAACCGTCAAGGTTGTCATAGCCCAACACCACATCGCCGAGGTCACCGTTTTTATCCGGTACAAACAGATGCGTGATAATGCCGCCGTAATTAGTGATTTTGGCTTGCATACCGCCGGCATTGGTGAGCGTAAACAATTCAACCTCGGTACCATTCGCCAACGTGCCAAATGGCTCGCTGCTGATGGATGGCATGGCTTCCGGGGCCGTGCACTGCCACATCAAAACACTCGAAAAAACAAGCAAAAACACCATCGTTAGTTTTTTCATAACGTCTTCCTTTCTATGATCAGATTATTCGGAGAGCTCTTTTTTCAATTGCAGCGAAACGCCGGTATCCACGAGCTCATAAAATGTCGCCCGTTCGTTCGGGTTGCCATTCGGCTGATGGAGGACAAGCATCAAGTGGCCATCGAACGTTTTAAAAATCATGCCGTGGCCACCGTTCTCGGCAAAAAGCAGATCGTTTTGATGGATCCAGGGGCCGGTAATGTCGCCACTGGCCGATTCGGCAATGGCGATGGCGTAGCCGTTGTCACCAAAGCTGGACCAGATCATCAACAGATGATTCTCTTTGGTTTGATAGAGAAACGGCCCGTCGGTCACGTACCCACGGCTGTTCGCATGATCGATGGCTTTGACCCACGGCGCACTATGCGCGGTGAACAGCGTCATCGGTTCACCGTCAACATCGGACAAATCTTTTTTCAGTTTTACGAGCTCCATGGTACCGTCTTCAATTTGCCACCATTCATGGCAGAACACCATCCACGGTTGATAATCCTCCACCCATAAGGTGCCGTCCAGGGCCATCCAATCGGGCGGCGTATGCGGCTGGTCAGAAAATGCCGCAAACGGCCCTTCCGGCGACTCGGCGACAAAAATGTATGTGCCGCGTTTGCGCTGCGGCGGCCGACCGGCCACGGCGGGCAAAGAATCCGTCGACGTTAAGGTGACGAACAAATAAAAAGTGCCGAAATACTCGTGAACTTCCGGCGCCCACACCATATCGCGCGCCCAAAAGCTGTCGGGCAGAACCAGAACCGGATTGGGTCCCTCCCATGTCCTCAAATCTCGACTTTTATAAACTTCAACGCCTTTTGTGTCATCCACTTTATCAATCCGATTATCCATCTGCGCATACAAATAATAAGTTTGTGTTGAAGCATCGGCCAGGACAAACGGATCGCGAATTCGAATGTCTTCAAGTTTCCAGGTATTGGATGTTGGGGAGCATCCAAGAATCATCAGAAACATGGCAACAATAATTAATTCATTTTTCATTTTTTCTCACGTGCGGTTTCGGAAAAATACAGACGACTCATTCTCGCATGGGGCCATAGAATATAGTTTATTTGGTTTAAATGTCAAACAGATGGATTGAATTTTTGTGTTTATTCCGCATTATAACGAGCAAGGTGAATATAAAAATTCAGGATTCAACATGGTGGAAATCGCAGGAAAATCATGGCATTTTCGCGGAAATTTTAAAATGAAATATTACCTATTTGTGTTATGTTAATTTAGATCGCGGGCACCTGTATACGAGAAAATTAAAAGCAAAAACGCCGTATCGTTCGCTCTCCCCTCTTTAGATTCACTGAAGGAAATCAGAACTCTGCCCAAGATTCAATGTGCCCCATTTTTCCGTAATCGTTTTTATAAACTCTAGAATCAAGATGAAAGACGTATTGGCCATAATTCTTGGAGGTGGAAAAGGAACGCGTCTTTATCCACTGACAAAATTCCGCGCCAAACCGGCTATACCGATTGCCGGCTCTTATCGCCTCATTGACATCCCCATCAGTAATTGTCTGAATTCCGAAATCGGCAAAATTTTTGTCCTGACGCAGTACAACTCGGTTCAACTAAACCGCCATATCAACCAGGCTTATCATGCTTCGGGATTTTCAAGGGGATTTGTTGAAGCGCTGAATGCTCAGCAAACAACGGATTATCCAAACTGGTTTCAGGGGACGGCGGATGCCGTACGGCAATACCTTGGGTACTTTGAAAGTTTTGGCTGTCAAGACATTCTCATTCTTTCCGGCGACCATGTATATTGCATGGACTACCGACCGTTTCTGCAGCATCATCGAGAAAAACAGGCGGACATTACCATTTCGGTGATCAAAGTGGATCTCGCCAATGCGTCCCGTTATGGTCTTTTGCGAATTGAGCCGAACACCGGTAGAGTGATCGACTTTGCGGAAAAACCGCGCGGCGAGAGATTGTCACAGATGAACAATGAATTATTTGAGACGAACCAACCGGCTTCTCGTGAGGAGAAAAACGGATATATTGCATCCATGGGCATTTACATTTTTAAACAGCCGGTCTTAAATGACGTTTTGACGCGCCATCCTCGCTTCAATGATTTTGGCCATGATGTAATCCCGTTTTGCATGTCAAAATTTAAAGTGTGTACTTTTTTGTTTAATGATTTTTGGGCGGACATTGGTACGATTGCCGCCTATTATACCACAAATCTCCGCTGCCTCGACTATCCCGAATCGATTTTTAATTGTTACGACATGAACAAGCCCATGTACACCCGGCAGCGTCATTTGCCCCCGGCGCATATCATGAGTGGCGAGATTCGGCAATCGAAAATTTGTGACGGCTCAATCATACAAAATGCTCGTATCACAAAATCCATCATCGGCATTCGTACACGGATTGGCCAAAATGTGCAAATTGAAGATTCAATTATTCAAGGGGCGCATTATTATCAATCCAAAAATGAAATACTCGAGGATATCGAAAACGGCGTGCCGCCAATCGGCATTGGAGACGGCACGATAATCAAAAAAGCAATTATTGACAAGGACGCGCGTATCGGGAAAAACGTGCATATCATCAATTCTGGCCACGCCATATGCACTGACGCAGAGCAGAACGGTTATGTCATCCGCGACGGCATTGTTGTGGTTTTGGATAGCGCGATCATCCCGGACGCTATGGTGATTTAAAAAGTTGCCGTTTTAGCACAATTTTTGGATCATCTTTAGGCGTACAGAGATGTTGGAAAATAAATGGATTGAGCGACGACAAAAGTTTGTTTTAGAATAATGTCAAAGCTAAAGATCCGGCACAATCCGCACAACGCCAATGGTTATACAATATTGGTGCATGTCAACGTCGTCGTCCTGTTAAAACACGTAATCTGATTACACCATTGTAATTTCAAACAAGTTGCTGTTCATCCGGAAACCGGATAGAGCATTTATTGATTCATCGATGTGTTTGCGCGCATGAGCGCGTGACACTGGCAGGAGCACCCCTCACTTAAAAGGAGGACACATATGCTGCAAAAAGTTGAAAAAATTGGAGAAAACTTTCGCGTCA
>CAYSNA010000190.1:0-10110 GCA_964432185.1 uncultured Cytophagia bacterium | reverse complement strand
CGCGTTGTCGAGTTGAGTAAAATCTTCAAAGTGTCCGAAGTGACCATTCGTCAAGATTTGATCAAACTTGAGCAGGACGATCTCATCTCGCGCGAACACGGCGGCGCCTATCTTAAAAGTTTGTCGACGCAGGTGCAATCGTTCTCGTTGCAGCACCGCGAGAATATGCCGCTGAAAGAGCGTATTGGCGCCAAAGCGGCGGAATTCATCAACGACGGCGATTCGATCATCCTGGACTCCGGTTCTACCGTTACCGAAATCGCCAAAAATATCATCACCCGGCGTGATCTGACGGTCATCACCAATGCCATCAATGTGCCGATGATCATCGGCGGTGAGCCGGGCATCAATGTGTTTGTGACCAGCGGCGAGTTCAAAGCGCCGACGCTCTCCCTTACCGGGCAGAAAGCGGCTGATTTTTTTCAGGACTTGCACGTGGACAAACTGTTTCTTGCCACCGCCGGCATCACTCTAAAAGGCGGATTGACCTACCCGAGTCTGAGCGATCTTCCCGTAAAAAAAGCCATGATCAACGCGGCCGAGACGACATTTCTCGTTGCCGATTCAACAAAAATTGGCAAACAATCGCTCGCCAGCCTTGGCGCTTTGGCGTTGATTGACTATCTGATTACCGACGACGGCATCACCACCGAACAGCGCCAGGATTTTGAAAAGCACGGCATCGAGTTCATCATTGCCTAAAAGTGGATATAAATCATGTACATCTGCACGAGGAGAGTTGACGTGAAGCGTATAATTATTCTTTTCCTGACCACTCTGTTTATGTTGTTATCGCTGTTCAGTTGTTCGAAAAAGACCAGCGACGGCCCGGCGAGTGTCGCCGTCGTTATTTCAACGTTGAATAATCCGTGGTTTGTGGTGCTGGCAGAGACGGCAAAACAACGCGCCGAAGAGCTGGGCTTTGAGGCGGTCATTTTTGATTCGCAAAATGACAACGCCAAGGAAGCGGATCATTTTGAAAACGTCATTGCCGCGGGCTACAAGGCCATTCTTTTTAATCCAACGGATGCCGACGGTTCGATCGCCAATGTCGAAAAGGCGAAAAAAGCCGGCATACCCACGTTTTGTATGGATCGCGAGATCAATTCCAACACGGCCGCGACCACGCAAATTCTCTCCGACAATTATACCGGATGTGTGGAGCTCGGGCAATATTTCGTCAAAAGGCTGAATAAAAGGGGAACGTATGTTGAGCTGCTTGGGCTTGTGGGCGACAATAATACCTGGAACCGCTCGAAAGGTTTTCACAGCGTTGTTGATAATTACCCGGACCTCAAGATGGTCGCGCAACAGAGCGCTGATTTTGACCGCAACAAAGCGATGGAAGTGATGGAATCCATTCTTCAAGCGAATCCCGATATTGACGCGGTGTTTTGCGGTAATGATGCAATGGCCATGGGCGCCTATCAGGCAGTCGTCGCAGCCGGAAAAGAGAAGCGCATTCTGGTTTTTGGCTTTGACGGCGCCAAGGATGTGATCGATTCAATTCATGACGGCAAGATTGTCGCCACCGGCATGCAATTTCCCAAAGTGATGGCGCAAAAAGCTGCCGAATTTGCTGACGAGTACCTCAAAGGCCGACGTGACTTTGAGCAAAAAATTCCCATTGCCGTTGAACTGGTCACGCAGGATAATGTTGAAAAATACGTTGCATATGGTAAAGCGGAATAACGGCGTCATGCGGAAGAAACAAATTAACAAAATATCGGCGCTCGTTATTCTCGCCGGTTTCTTGCTCTACCATTCGGTTGAGATTGAAAAGTTAAGCGAGAGTCAAAATCAGGCGGTGAGTGGTTTTGATCCAAAAACGTACGTTGCGAACTTTTGGCTTGAATTACAAAACCGACGTGACATCGTAAAGGCGGATACCCTGCTCCCACTTTTAGTTGACGATTTGACAGGTGCCATCGAACACTACGGCACAACCTTGGGCGTCTCGAGCACTCATTCGTTTTTATGTCAGGGGAAGGGTCTTGTCTCAAGCATAGGTGATGATCACTTTGAGCTTGCCGTCACAGCGTCCAGAACATTTTCGATCGCCGTGCAAACGGATTTTATTTTTGGCAATGCCATCCGGGATGCGTCTGGATTGGTGCGTGTGAGCGATTTCCCCAGCACCATGGAATTTAACGCCATCTCTTCGGAAATTAACAAACATGTCGTGCAATCGGTTCTGCCTCAAGTGATGAACACATTGACCCTAGGGGACTCGGTCCTTTTTGTTATAGCCTTTTCAGTGAATGAAAACAATCCCGAGCTGAATCCACTGCAAGTCGTGCCGGTTAAATTGGAGATAATAAAATCGTAATGCCTTCCGCCAGCAACGACATCATTTTACAAACTGTACAGATATCAAAATATTTTCCGGGCGTGAAAGCGCTGGATTCTGTTGACGTACCGATTTATGCCGGAAAAGTGAATGCGATTGTCGGCGAAAACGGCGCGGGCAAATCGACATTGATGAAGATATTATCCGGCGTTTACAGCGACTATGACGGCGAGCTCTATCTCGATGGAGAGGCGATCACCTTAAAAAATCCAAAAGAGGCACAGCAGCGCGGCATTGCGATCATTCACCAGGAACTCAATTTGATTCCCACGATGACAGTTGCGGACAATATTTTTCTCGGCCGCGAATTCATCAATCGGTTTGGTTTTGTCGATGTTGCGAGACAGCGGAGCGAAACAGAAATCCTGCTGAAAAAACTTAAACTCGAAATTGACCCGGCCACGGAGGTTTCGCAGTTGCGCGTCGGGCAACAGCAACTCGTAGAAATCGCCAAGGCGCTGTCGTTGAATGCTCGAATCATCATTATGGATGAACCGACATCCGCCATCAGCGATCACGATATTGATATTTTATTCGAACGGATCAACGAGCTCATCCAGCAAAATGTCACAATCGTTTACATCACGCACAAGCTCGATGAAATTTTCAGAATCGCTCATTATATCACCGCCTTGCGCGACGGCAAAAAAGTTGATTCCCGGCCACTCTCCGGTTTGACACACGACGATATCGTTAGAATGATGGTCGGCCGTGATTTGAACAATTTTTTTACCAGAGAGCACACAGTTTCCGCGGAGATTCTTTTTCAGCTCAAGGCGATCTCGCTGCAACATCCTCAACGCCCCGATCGACATATATTGCACAATGTGTCTCTTTACATTCGCAGGGGCGAAGTTGTGGGTCTGTTCGGTCTGATGGGCGCCGGGCGCACCGAGTTGCTCGAAACCATTTTGGGCCTGTTTCCCGGGGCCAGTGGTGACATTGAGTTGAATGGCCGCGCGATAGATTTTTCTTCACCGGAACGAGCAATTCAACACGGCATTGGTTTTGTGCCGGAAGATCGAAAACTCGATGGCCTGGTTCTCAACATGTCGGTGGCGCAAAATACGAGTCTGGTCTCGGTGAAACAGATCGAAAAAAACGGTTTTCTCAGTTCAAAGAAAGAAAAGCAGCTTGCCGAGCACTTTATTGATTCGCTAAAAATTAAAACACCGTCCAGCGGACAACCCGTGCAAAACCTTAGCGGCGGTAATCAACAAAAAGTTGTGTTGGCAAAATGGCTCGCCATCCATCCTCAAGTTTTACTTTTGGATGAACCGACTCGCGGCATTGATATCAATGCCAAAAACGAAATCTATCAACTGATCAATGAGCTGGCCGGCTCGGGACTGGGCATTCTGGTGGTGTCCTCCGAGCTGCCCGAAATTCTGGCAATTTCGGATCGCATCTATGTGCTGGCGCAAGGACGAATTACCGGCGAATTCAGCCAGGATCAAGCGAGCGAAGAAAAATTACTCAAGGCGGCTATTTTGTCGACCGTATGATTATCAACGCTTTCAGCCAAAATGTAACAGGATACTGGAGATGCAGAAAAAAGTAAATTCAAGAGCACGCGTATGAAGCACAATCTGGCAAAATTTCAATCGCTTTTTGCGCTTTTGTTGATGATTTTCGCCATGAGCCTGTTATCCGATAAATTTTTGACCGTCGATAACGGCTGGAACGTTATGCGGCAAATTTCCGTGAATGTCGTGATTTCCATTGGCATGACCTTGGTCATTTTAACTGGCGGCATTGATCTGTCCGTCGGTTCAATACTGGCGCTATCCGGCGCCGTGGCCGCCGGATTACTTGAAAATGGCATTACCCTTCCGAGCCTTGATCTGTACATTGGCTTTACGGTTCTCGGCGCGGTGTTGGCAGGACTTGTTGTTGGCTCGTTGCTGGGCCTTTTGAACGGCGTGGCGATTACGCGATTCAAAGTCCCGCCGTTTGTCGCCACGCTGGCCATGCTGACCATTGGCCGCGGCCTCACCATGCTATGGACCGGCGGATTCCCGATCACCGGACTTGGTCGGACGTTTGCTTTTCTCGGCACCGGTTGGTTTCTCGGCATCCCCATGCCGGTGTGGATCAGCGCTCTTGTTGTGGTTATTTTTACCGTCATCTCCAAAAAGAAAAAAATTGGCCGATATATCTATGCTGTTGGCGGAAATGAGCGCGCGGCACAACTATCCGGTCTGAATATCAACAGAGTCAAAATTTTTGTTTATGCGTGCGCCGGATTATTGGCCGCTATTGGCGGCCTGCTGGTGACAGCGCGGCTCGACTCGGCGCAACCCAATGCCGGTATGGGCTATGAGCTCGACTCGATCGCGGCGGTGGTCATTGGCGGCACGTCGCTGTCCGGCGGCCGTGGTTCCATCCCCGGTACGGTACTGGGCGCACTCATCATTGGCGTGCTGAACAACGGCCTCGTTCTGCTCAATGTCTCCCCTTTTTGGCAGCAAGTGATCAAAGGTTTGGTGATTTTACTCGCTGTCATAATTGATCGTGCCAGCAGTTCAAATAAGGAATAGGCCCGATAAAAAAATCAACCGGAAAGTTTGCATGAAAATTGATCTGACAGCAAAATCTATTTTTTATCGACAACAGATTTTAAAATACATCAAACTGGCGAATGCCGGCCATACGGGCGGTGATTTGTCCTGTATTGACATTCTCAACGTGTTGTACAACCAAATTATGAATGTCTCTCCTGACACATTTAAAAATCCGAATCGTGACCGCTTTATTCAGAGCAAAGGTCATTCGGTTGAGGCGTTGTACGTCGTGCTGGCGGATCGCGGCTTTTTTCCGCTAGCGGATCTGGAGACCTTGTGCCGTTATCAATCGCACTATGTTGGCCACCCGACGCGCAAGGTGCATGGCATTGAACAGAATACCGGCGCGCTGGGTCACGGTTTATCGCTGAGTGTCGGCATGGCGTTGGCCGGCAAAATGGATCAGCGCCGCTATCGCGTTTTTTGCCTGCTCGGCGATGGCGAGCTTGTTGAAGGTTCCAACTGGGAAGCCGCTCTCACGGCATCACATTACAAGCTGGATAATCTGGTGGTCATCATCGATTACAACCGATTGCAGATCACCGACTCGACAGCACTGGTTTGTCAAACCGATCCGCTTGAGGAAAAATTTGCCGCCTTTGGCTGGGCAGTCAAGCATGTGAACGGGCATGATCTTGCTGCGATTGAATCCATTTTGCAAGAGTTGCCATTTACTGAGAACAAGCCCAGTGTACTCATTGCTCATACAATAAAGGGCAAAGGCGTATCCTTTATGGAGAATAACAAAAAATGGCATCACAGAGTGCCGACTGATGAAGAGTACAATACAGCGATGCGCGAACTATTGATTTCAGATTAAAGATGGGCGCACTCAAAAGTCGGAAATCTTTGTTTTGCAATCGCAAATATCTGCGCTGAAATTTCACTTTAATAACGCCGAAAGAATCAAAAGTGATTTCTGATACTCCAAAACCAAATCTAGAGGTTTTTGCTGAAACGCTTGTCGAGCTCGCTCAAGCGGATAAAGATATTATTGTCGTGACCAGCGATTCGCGCGGGTCTGGTAAACTCGTGCCCTTTGGCGAACACTTTCCCGACCAGATCATTGAGGTTGGAATTGCCGAGCAAAATCTTGTTGGTGTTGCTGCCGGTTTGGCCTCCTGCGGCAAAAAAGTGTTCGCCTTCTCCCCCGCCAGTTTTTTAACCGCGCGGGCCCTGGAGCAGATCAAAAATGATGTCTGCTATTCGGACAATCCGGTGACGCTGGTCGGCATTAGCGCCGGCGTGAGTTACGGCGCCCTCGGTTCAACGCATCATTCACTGCACGATCTCGCCGCTCTGCGGGCCCTGTTCAATCTTGACATTGTCGTGCCCGCCGATAATTTTGAAACGCGTCATGCCATAACGGCGGCGGTCCATCATCCAAAGCCGTTGTATGTTCGATTTGGCAAAAAAGTGATGCCGAATGTGCACACCACGGCTCATTTCAAAATTGGTAAAGCCATCCAGGTGCGCGACGGTGGCGATATTCTTTTCCTCGCCACCGGAGAAACGGTGCATCCGGCGCTTGAAGCGGCGCACGAGCTCGAATCACACGGTATTTCGTCCAAAGTCATCAGTGTTCATACCATTGCGCCGCTGGATGAAAAATCTATTCTGCAAGCTGCGACAACCTGCCGCGCAATCATCACGGTTGAAGAACACATGGTTCAAGGCGGCCTCGGCGAAGCGGTTGCCGCCCTCTTGCTGCAACACGGCGTGTTTCGCCCGTTTCAAATTGTTGGTATACCAAACGAATATACAGTTACGGGAAGCCAAAGCGAAATTTTTCAACATTATGGCATATCCCCTTCTGGTTTAAAACGCATTGCGCTTCAACTGCTGTCCTCAGTACCAATTCACTAAAAAATTGATGCAGGATAACTGGATATTTTGCTCAGAAAATTATACATTATCCTACAAGCCCTTTTCGTTTAAGCGTTTCACACAGACAGGAAGCACACAATGAGCACACATATCCTTGCTATTGATCAAGGCACCAGCGGCACCAAAGCGATCATTTTTGATGAAAAAGCACGCATCCTCGCCAACGGCCAAACCGATCTGGACTCCATCTATCCGCAACCGGGATTCGTCGAGCAGGATGCCGAAGGAATTTATAACAACGTCCTCAGCGCGGTCAGAAAATGTATCAGCTTGTATCAACGGTCCGTTCGGATTGAGCTTGACGACATCAAAGTCTGCGGTATTTCCAACCAGCGCGAAACGTTTGTATTATGGGATAAAAAAGGGACGCCGCTTTACAACGCCATCGTCTGGCAATGCAAACGCTCGGTGGACATTTGCAATAAAATCAAAGGCACCAAGCTTGAGGATGAAATCGTCGAGCGCACAGGGCTCATCGTTGATCCCTATTTTTCCGGCACCAAAGTTAAATGGCTGTATGACAATAATGAAGATGTGCGCAAGGCCATCGATAAAGGGAACGTCTACGGCGGAACCGTCGATACGTGGCTGCTTTATAAACTTACCAACGGCAAGAGTTATTACACTGATCACACGAACGCCTCCCGAACGCTGTTTTTTAATATTCACAAAATGCAGTGGGATTCGGTTCTGCTGCGCAAACTCGGATTGCGCGATTTGAATCTGCCGGAGGTTCAGCCCTCCGCCTTCAATTTTGGCAAATCCACCTTTGAGGGCATTTTCGAAAAACCGATTCAGATCACCGCCATGATCGGCGATTCCCATGCCGCGGCATTTGGAGAAACCTGTTTCGAGAGCGGCGATGCCAAGGTGACGTTGGGTACGGGATCTTCAATTTTGATGAACACGGGCGATAAACGCGTCGAGTCGAAAAACGGCATGGTCACGACATTGTGCTGGAGCTTGCCCGATCGTACGGATTTCGCCCTTGAAGGCATCATTGTCACGGCCGGCGCAACACTTAAGTGGATGCGTGACCAGCTTGGCCTGTTCATTCATCCCATGGAAACGGAAAAGATGGCCATGTCGGTTTCGGATAACGGCGGCGTCTATCTAGTGCCCGCCTTTAGCGGTCTCGGCGCGCCGCACTGGAAAATGCAAAGCAAGGCGATGATTCTGGGCCTCACCTTTAATTCCGACAAAAACCACATTGTTCGAGCCGCGCTCGAATCCATCCCCTATCAAATTAAAGATGTGATTACTGCCATGGAATCCGATGCCAAAGTGAAACTCAAAGAGTTATACGCTAATGGCGGCATCACCAGCAATAAATTTGTCATGCAGTTCATCGCCGACCTGCTCAAGGTGAACGTGCGCAATCTCGGACTGGCCGATGTTTCGGCGCTCGGCGCCTTTTACATTGCCGGATTACAGGCCGGCATCTTTAAAGACCTTGAGGCCTTGAAGGAGATCAGCCATCAACAGCGGCGGTATATTCCGGGTGACAGGCGCGTGCTGGCGCAGGACTATTACAAAGGTTGGCTGGACGCAATACAGTTGGTAAAACAATCCAAATCTTTTTAGAGAACACGTCAATGAGGTACCCATGCATCTGCTCAAATGTTTTCTTCTTGCACTTCTTGTAGTACTATCCTTTTCCTCGTCCGGATTTTCCATGGACAAGCCGCGTATCATCGTCCTTACGGACATTTCGAACGAACCCGACGACGAAGAATCCATGGTGCGTTTTCTCGTTTATTCGAACGAGTACGACGTTGAAGGACTGATCGCCACAACGTCCGTGTGGTTAAAAGAAAAAACGCGCGAAGACTTGATTCGGCGACAAATTGATGCCTTTGAACAGGTTCGCCCAAATCTCTTAAAGCATGCTGATGGTTTTCCGACCGCCGATGCGCTTCGCCGCGTCACTAAAACCGGGCAGCCCGGATTTGGCATGGATGCCGTCGGATTCGGCAAATCAACACCCGGTTCACAGCTCATTATTGAGGCCGTTGATCGCCCGGATGATCGTCCGATCTGGGTGACGGCCTGGGGCGGCTCGAACACGCTGGCGCAGGCATTATGGGATGTCAAATACTCGCGGACGCCGGCTGAATTGGCGGCATTTGTCGCCAAGCTGCGTGTGTATGCCATTTCCGATCAGGATGATGCCGGCCGCTGGCTGCGCATCACGTTTCCTGATTTGTTTTACGTCGTTTCACCAAGTAATGTATGGTGGTCTGAATATTATAAAGCCACATGGACGGGCATTTCCGGAGATCGGCATTACCAGAACGGTCCCATGCACTTTTTTGAGCTGGTGGATAATCCCTGGCTTGAGGAGAACATTATAAAAGACCATGGGCCGCTCGGCGCGCTTTACCCGCATCTTGAATATATCATGGAAGGTGATACCCCATCCTTTTTAAATTTGATCAATAACGGTCTCGGCAGCCACATCTCCCCTGCCTATGGCGGTTGGGGCGGTCGGTATCAACTGGACCAAACTTATGCCGAGACGCGGCCCATCTGGACGAATAGTCGCGACCGTGTGCAGGCGCAAGATGGCTCGTGGCACACCACGGCCCAGGCCACCATTTGGCGCTGGCGTCAAGCCTATCAATACGATTTTGCTGCCCGTTTGGACTGGTGTGTGGCGGATCACTTTCAAAACGCCAATCACAATCCGATTGCCGTGCTCAATGGAGATGCGGGTAAATCCATCCTGTCGATCAACGCCAAACCTGGCCAACGAATCGAACTGTCCGCGCAGGGCTCCAGCGATCCGGATGGCGATAAATTTGAAACAAGCTGGTATTATTATCAGGAGGCGGGCACCTATCCCGGTATTATCACGCTGTCCGATTCTAAAGGCGCATCAACCTCGTTTAACGCACCGGATGTCAGCGATAAAACTTTTATCCACATTGTTATGCAAGTGCGCGACAACGGTGAACCGAATCTCTTCAGCTATCGCCGCGCCATTATTGCCGTCACGCCGTGAAATGATATGGCCTCTTTCTCTTGGTGAAAGAGGCCATATTATCTATTTTCCCTCGAACATGTACATTGACCAGGAGTTCCTTTTTTCAGACGAGTGGGAAACAAGATTCGCAAAATTCTTGTTTCCTTGTGTGAAAGATAGTATGTTTCGCCTTAATTTTTCTTTACCAAAACTCGGCAAAAGAAATATCATTTTCACGGGATGTTTTGTCTGTCTTTCGCTGTTTTATTCAAATTTGTCTATGAGTATTTAACCTGAATAATTCACAAAGTTATAAAATCAGTCAATTCTCCTCTCCGACAGAC
>CAYSNA010000189.1:7820-10121 GCA_964432185.1 uncultured Cytophagia bacterium | reverse complement strand
TGCTGTCGCCTGTAGCGGGATCGTCGGTAAACGCTTCGACCATGGCGGTGGTAAAAGAACCATCCTCGTCCATGAGGCCGTAGAGCGTACCGGAGATGGATCCGCCCGACGTGATGTTTATTTTTGAGAGAAACGTGCGGGAATCAGCATGATGAGATGAATGACGCAGAGCCCGTACCATATCCAGTTGATGCGTGATATAGATGCGCTGGTTGTGGTTCGGCTGTGCTGCTGATGCGTTCGTGATCAAGAGTCCGAAACCCAGGACCACAAACACGAAAACGATAATTCTTTTCATGTCAGTTGCTCCTTTCGGTCCGTTAAAAAAAGACACGACGCGTGGTTTTACTGATTGTGAACGTAAAAGACACGTGGTAAATGTTTACGTTTAAATTTAATGCTTTTTTTGCCTTCAGCAATTGATTTTTTTCGGACGGTAAAAGGAACAGGCAAATGTTTGAGGGCATTGAATAATGTGCTCGCAAAAAGTTCCTTAAAGTCATTGCGAACGGATCCCGTACGCTTTGCGGGAGAGTGAAACAATCTTCTTGAAAACGGCGGCTACTTTTCGGGAGATCGCCACGCAGATTCTCAAAAAACGAGAATCTGCTCGCGATGACTGTTATGTCCTTATAATGAGATAAAAAAATGAAATTCGAGTATCAATTGACCACAGTAGGCGTCCTTAAACCAAGGAAGGCTGGGAACGCAGTGACATCACAACAAAGTCACTGCCCAATCGCGAAAACCGAAAACTCGCCTTTCACGAACATTACTCCGTCTGAAATCACCGGCGTCGTCATCAGGCGTTCGCCCATATCGTTGGTGGCGACCACCTCATAGGTTGGGCCGGCTTTGATAACGAACACATCGCCATCTTCACTTGGCAAAAAGATGTGTCCATCGGACGCCACGGGCGAGCCGCTAAAGCCGCCGCCGCGATGCGGGATTTTTTCGCTGTAGATTTTGTCGCCGGTTTCGAGGTCATAACAGCGGAAATCGCCGTTGTTATTCAGCGTATAAACGTAACCACGATAGATCACCGGCGTCGGCATGTACGGGCCGACTTTATTATGACTCCATAAAACAGCATCGCTGCGGCTTTCGCCCTCCGGCAGTGTGATATCGCCGTTCGCGCCGGTCTTGATGGCAAAGAGCGGCGCCTCGGGTCCGCGACCGCTGCAGACGATAATAATGCTGTCCGAGTACACCGGCGTGGGCGAGGTTATTTGCGAGCTGCCACCGAGCCGCCACAATTCCGCACCCGTTTCCGGATCGTAGCCATAAATAAAGTTGGAGGAATTGGTCACCAGTTCAACGCGATGTTCTCCTTCAACAATAGTTGGCGTGCCCCAGCCCGGCAGTTCATCGCGATCGGTTTTCCAAACGGTCTCGCCGGTTTTCACATCCAATGCGATAATATAATCGCCCTCCGACGTGTCCGTTTGAATGAACACCTTGCCGTCATAAAAAATCGGCGAGCTGGCCGGTCCCCATTCCAAATGCGGCCCGTTGAAGGCGCCGACGTTCATGCGGCCGAGATCTTTTTTCCAGACAAAGTCGCCGTCCAGCGTGTAGGCAAAAACACCTTCGGAACCCAAAAGCACGACGACATAGTGACCATCCGTGGCCGGCGTAGAATTATTGTAGGTTGATTTGATGTGGCGTTTGTCTATCGGCACGCCTTCGTGAATCAATCGCTCCCACACAATTTGTCCAGACTTTTTATCAAGGCAATAGAGCATCCATTTGTGGGATGATCGGTCATTCGAGGCATCACCGGCGCCGTAGAGGCCGTGTTTGAATGACGCGGTATCCAGACTGGAAATAGCCGAGGTGACGAACAGGTTATCACCCCAAACAATCGGGCAGGAATGCGCCAGTCCGGGAATTGCCGTTTTCCACTTGACATTTTCGCCGGACACGCCGCTAAATTGAATGGGCAGATGTTCCTCATCCGCCACACCGGCGGCAAACCAGCCGCGAAACTGCGGCCAGTTGCCGTCGGTTTTTATAGTATTGAAAGGTTTGGCGGAAACCGCTTCCTGTGCGGATATGGATGGCGTTTTTTGTTCAGATTGATCCTGTTTCTGACAAACCGGCAGTAACGTCAACATCATCAACAAAACACAAATTGAAATAACCAATGGGATACGGCGCTGCAAAAAAACTTTCATTTCATGGTCCCCTTTCGTTTTGTGGATTAAATTTTGATAACCGGGACAAGCCAAAAGCAAATTATAACAGGATACGAATTGGAACGGATTCCATAGATTCGACACCACGTTGAAGTACGGTTGC
>CAYSNA010000189.1:0-7720 GCA_964432185.1 uncultured Cytophagia bacterium | reverse complement strand
GGAACGAGAATCAACGCATCATTTTGCCAACAGACTTTTTCTCACCACAGCAAACTGACCGGCTTCAAGCTGATAAAAATAGACGCCGGACGACAAGTTTTCCGAGGTCTTCCAGGTCTCGGTATATGATCCGGCGTGCTGAAACTCATCAACAAGCCGATCCACCAGTTGACCTTTGAGATTATAAACGGAAAGTTGCACTCGCGATTGTACGGGGATGGTGTAGGAAATTTTTGTTGATAAATTAAAAGGATTGGGAAAGTTTTGCGCCAGCGCAAATCCGGTCGGCACGGCAGTCTCAAATGAGTCAAGCACATCACTCGGCGCCGATTCGGAAAATTTAAAATCATCAAGAAAAATCTCGCCCGTGCCATCAAGACCATCACCTTTGCGAAGGGTGAAACGGATTTTGTCAAGATTTGACAAATCCATGTTCAATCCCTTGGTATTGGTAAATTCCGTCAAAGGAATGGCCATCACGGCGGGTGTGGATTTTTCAAGCGCAAAAGTATATCGCCAAAAATTACGATCCAGATCATAAATGCGAATTTCAAAATCGCGATTCGAGCCATCGGCCTGCAGCCAAAAACTGAAATAGGTGCCGCCTCGATAATCCTGAACGACTTGCTTTTCCACAACGGAGGTATACGTATAGTCGCCGCCAATGCCATACTCGTATTTGAGGCACTGTCCATTGCCCTGTTGCGAATCCAGAGACAAGGCGGCATAACCGGAGGTATTGAGCCAGTCGTTTTGCAGCTCGGCATCCGAGCCGTAGGATTCGAAATCATCCAGAATAAATTTGTCGCGGATGCGAATTTTTAACGTATCGGCGACGAGGCCGGGCGATGTGGCGAAAATGAGAGCTTCGCCCGTCTCGATCGTCGGCATAAAAGTGATGGTCGCGACGCCATTGTGCGCCACAACCTCGGACACGTCCAGACGCCCGGGCCCTTCGAGCGCACATGAAATGGACGACGAGGCGTTTGGACAAAACCGGTCGTCGGCATCAAAAAGATAACAGGTGATCGGCAAACCGAGGGAATCAATATTCACGACAAGTTCCGACTCGCTGAACAGCTCGATGCGCGCCGGGGTGTCGCCGCCTTCTGTTGGCGCGATTTTAAACGCGACGTCCGGCACTGGTTGCGCGAGAGCGGGAATCACATCGCGCACATAATGATTGACATGCGGCCGAACATGCGTAGCCAGTTCCTCACCGGTCCAGGTATTAAAATAACTAATCGCGAACACCGGGATATTGGGATCGAGCGTGCCCGGTAGTTCAAATTTCATATTGGAAATATCGCCGCCATTGGCCAGGCGAACCCAGCCGAAGAAGGTCGAGTCATTTTTCATGCCGTACAAATCGTAGCGATCGGTTAAATAGTCACAACGTTCTTTGGCCTGTTTGACAAAATCAATATCCTTGACAAATTTTGACAAGTGCAGCATGTGCTCGCGCTCTTCATCGCGGATGGGATTGGTGAACGTCCACCAGTACGGAATGCTCGCCAGGCCATTGGTCAGCGTCGCCCAAATGGCGTTGTGATAGAGCGCTTCGTATTCGGGCGATTTGACATCAACGCGAACCCAGTCGGCGCCGGCCTCGCCGAAAATGCCGGGCTGTTGAAAATTCTCCCAAAAGCGCGCGGCCGCAAAAGCATAGTTATACATACTGGAGCGCAGCGTGTTGCCGGGGTACTGTTCGCTCCATCCCTGCGTTTCGTAGACGTGCAGATTGGGCAGATCGACCAGCTCGTACATTTCCGGCCAGTACTCGCCAAAACCGCCGCTGCGCGAAGCCGTGGTCAAATGTTGATAGGGATCGTTTTCCTTGAAATAATCGTGCACCTTTTTCACCCAGTCGCGCGCCTCGTCGTGCCGGCCGGCGGCCCAGCCGTCGGTGCCGTTGATTTCGTTCATGATCTCCCAAATGCCGAGCGAACGGCTGTGCGCAAAACGCGCGATCAAATAGCGGTACTGCTTTTTTTGATACTCCCAGCACTCGGCATCGCTATAAACATCCTTCACATCACAAATCAAACGGTAGGGATTCTGGTGCCACTGATGCGCCCACACGGTGTTGGAAAAGAGATCGTGCGGCCAAAAGCAGTACATCACCGTCATATCGCGCTCTTCCGCAACTTCCAGCAGCTCATCAATTTTACCGCATTTGGTTTGATTGTAGCGGCCAAGTTCCTCCTCGATCAAACCGTAGCCGTTGGTCATGCCACCGTAGGTAATATTCCAGATGGCAAAGGCGTTGCCGCCAAACTCTTGCAACAAATCAAACGTGCCTACGGAATTTTGCCACGGTGTGTACATGGCGACGCCAAAATAGCTGGTGCCGTCATCGTATTCCATGTAACGCTTGTTGTCCTGCGATTGTTTGATCCAGCCGTGATGTTCAGAGTCGACGGCCATAAATGATTGCACGGTACTTTGATCGGAGGTCGAGGCGTCCCGAGCCGAAATCACAAAACTCCACACACCGATTTCGTTTGGCGAGAAACGTACCTTCCATTCGGAGGCCTTGTTATAATCATCGTAAAATCCAAACACGCGCCACTCTTGTCCGGACGGAGAAGTGAACAGCACAGTCACGTCAATCTGCTCGGGATCGTAAGGATTATCATAAGAAAAACCGGAGAGGTCATAAACGGCCTCAAATTTTTCGTACAGGCCGACGGATGTCGAATTGACGCTGGTGATTTCAATTGTGGCCAGGACCGGAGAAATGGAACAGAGAAAAAAAGCAAATAACAGAAGCATTAGCTTTGTCGGCATGGGGCACTCCATGGTATGTTATGGGGAAATTTTGTCTATACTAATATAAAAGATCGACCGGAGAATCAAAGCGTAAAAAGAAGGTGAGGAAATCGCACTGGACTTGAAGCCGGCATCCGAGAGCCGACTGCTCAGAGTTTGTCTGCCAGCCACTGCCATATCTGCTCAAACTCATCCATCTGATCCGCTTCGTTGTGGACTTCATGAAAATCACCCTCAAAGATGACGAGTTTTTTCTCTGTGCTGGAAATTTTGTCAAAAGTCGCTTGCACGGCATGACCATCGACAATTTTATCCTCGCTGCCGTAGAGCATTAAAATGGGCAAAGTGATGTCTTCCGCCTGTTCGTAAACCTGTTTGCCGCCGTGATACATGCCGGAAAACAGCGACAGGCTGATATGCGGATGCGTCAGCGGATCCGCCTTGTAAGCCTCAACCACCGTTTGGTCGCGCGATACCCACTCCGGTTTGAGGCCGCTGTTAATGGTTAATCCCGGTGATACTTTGGCGAGTTGGGGAACGAGTTCCTTAACAAATGTCGGCGGCCCCATTTTAATGCGAACCGGCGGCGCCGAAACGATGAGTGCCGCAAGTGTATTTTCATACTGAAGAGCATACAGCAGCGCAATCAGCGCGCCCATGCTGTGGCCAAAGAGAACGGTTGGTTTATTCGGGGACAGTTTGCTGATCTCAAGACGATATTGTTCGAGATCGTCAAGATAGGCGGCAAACGCATTGACATACCCGCGCTTGCCGTCGGATTGGCCATGCCCCTGATGATCAAGCGCAAAAACCGCCAGCTCCTTGTCGACAAAAAATTTAGCCACATGTTCGTAGCGGCCAGAGTGCTCACCCAATCCATGTACAATGACAAGATTCGCGCGCGGTTCGGATTTGGGAAGCCAGGCTTGCGTGTATATGGACAAGCCGTCCTTATTCGCTAAACGGAACTCCTGATGCTTAACTTTTTCATCTAACATAATGTCCTTCTCCCCAAGCAAAATGAATTCACGACATCGGATTTTTTTTGAACGCGGAGGGCCACGGAGAAAACACCGAGATACACTGAGAAAAAATCTCTGTGTATCGCCGTTCTCCTCAGTGACGCTCCGTGTAAATAAAAAGCTTTACAACTCTACAATCAAAATAACATGCTCTTCGCCGCGCAGCACCTCAACGCTGATGCGTTGCCCGACCTGAAACTCGGACAGACGGTGCATATACTCGTAGACATCCTTGACCGGCTTGCCGTCCATGGCTACAATGACATCGCCTTTTTGCATGCCGGCTAAGTGGGCCGGACGATCAGGCATCACGGCATCCACACGCAAACCGCGTTTTTCCGCGCCGGCGACATCCGGCATAATGCCCAGCGTCACTTTGAACGCACGCCGCGACGTGTTGCGCTCTTTTGGTCCGGCTTCCTGAAAAGCGAGTGACTCCTCCCTGTTGGCGACATCAACAATAATATCGTAGGCAAACTCGGCAACGCGTTTTTGTCCGTCATAATTGAGCAAATCCGCGTCATCAACCGGCGTGTGATAATCCTGATGGATGCCGGTGAAAAACATCAGCACCGGAATATCAGAGGCATAAAACGGCGCGTGATCGGACGGCCCCAAACCTTCGGGCGACATGGACAAATCAAATCGATGCAGCTCGCCATAGGTTTTCAGCAACTCTTCCAGACCGACGGCCGTGCCCGTCCCGTTCAGCGTTAACGCATTGCCTTCCAAACGGCCGACCATATCAAAATTAAACATAAATTTGATCTTGTCAAGAGCAACCAGTGGATTATCGGTAAAATATTTTGAACCGAGCGTGCCCATCTCCTCGGCGCCAAAAGCGATGAACAGCACGCTGCGTTTGAGTTCCTCGTGATTGGCCGCCAGTTTGCGAAAAATGGCCATGACCGCTGCGGTGCCGGAGGCGTTATCGTCGGCGCCGTTATGGATCGCCAGCGTGTCCGGCCGGCGCGATCCGGTGGACGGCCCGCCCAAACCGAGATGATCGTAATGCGCGCCAATAATGATGAATTCATCCTTTAATATCGGATCACTGCCCGGCAACAGCGCCACCACATTTTGCGTTGGTTTGCGAACTTTATCGACATTCACGACAGCGTTCAACGTTGCCTCGGTCAAAAAACCGGTGGGGTGGCCGGCGTTCAATTGCTGTTCAAGTGAATCGACCGTTACATCGTGCGACGCTAAAATGTCATCCGCTTTGTTCTTTTTAAGCTGAATGACCGGAATACCGACGGAAATGTGGCTGTCGTTGATGAGCAGATCCGCCAGTTCATCTTTGGCATCAAACGCTTGACCATTGACAAAAATGACGCCGGCCGCGCCGCGATCTTTGGCGACAAACACTTTTTTGCGCAGCGTGCTGAACGGCGCAAAAGCGCTGTTGGAATTGTCAAGCTCGGGATCGCCGCGGAGTATCATCACCCATTTTCCCGTCGCATCAATATCGGCGTAATCATTCCACATCAAACTGTCCGTATGGATGTCGAAACCATATCCGGCAAAAAGGATCGGGGCGTCGACCGAGCCATTTTCGGAAAAAGAATAAGGCATGTAATCTTCGCGCACGGTCAACGGTGCGTCGTTCAACAGAGCAGAATTCTTGTCACCAAGCTCCAGCGAACTGACGATCTCGAACGTTTGAAAGCCGTTGTCGCCCAGCAACTGCACATTTTTCGCAGTTATCTTTTTTCTGATATAATTGGCGGCGATCTGGTCCTCCGGCGTTCCCGGCTTGCGGCCTTTCAAGTCATCCGACGCCAAGAAGCGCACATCGTTTTGCAGCTCGTCCACGGTTAATTGCGGGAGCTGCGAACACGCCGTCAACAGGATGGTCAACAGCGCCAGAGACAACATATAAGAAAATCGTTTCAATACAGACTCCTGATTTTTTAATCCCGCAAAGATATTATAATTTTTTTTAAAATAAAACGTCTTTGCACAATTTCTTGGATTCTACTTTTTCTCTTTTTATCTTTGACAAGAATAATTCACTGTTGATGCAAAAAATTCCAGGAGGTTCCATATGGCTGAAGAATTATTGACGGCGGGAAAAATTGCCCAGGTTTTGGAGGTGTCACCGAAAAAAATTAAAGAAGCGATTGAAAAAGCGGGCATCGAACCGGACTCGGTAAAAGGCGCATGCAAATACTATGGAGCGAAAACGGTTGAAAAAATCAAAGCGGCAATTGAATAAAAGAGGCTTGAAAAAATCCCGGTTATGATCGCCCACGGAATGCGCGAAAAAACGCGGACATGACCTTTTTACTTTTGGGCAATTCCGCGTATTCCGTGGGCTTGTTCCTTAAAAACCGTATAGACTGTGCTCAAAAAACACGGCATTGCATATGTGCATGACGGACACGTTCTCTAATTGTTGCGGAGATTCGCCAATTTGTGGATTTTTCTTCCGCCTGTTTTATTCGTAAACAGCTCACACAAAGTCACGAAGAGACAAAATTCGTAAAGCGTAATTCAGTGATATCGCAAAGATTTCAGGCTATCTTGTAACAGACGTCTTAAGCTATTTAAAAATTAATCTTTGTCTCTTTGAGACTTCGTGCGCGCGAGTTTTTCAGATTAGGCATAATATGAAACGATTCCTCGTTCTTTTCATTTTTCTTGCAGGCTGTTCCATGAAAGTTGATATCGAAATCGAAAAGCAAGCGTTGCTTGAGATCGACCGGCAGTTTTCCCAACTCTCGCAGGACAAAGGCACGGCAGCCGCCTTTCATTTTTATCTGGCGGACGATGGCCTGGCGCTGCCCTTTACCGGTCAGCCGAAGAACAAAACGGATTACGCCAACGCCATGCAAGCTGCGATAACCGAAAAAGCGGCAGGTGTTTTAACCTGGGAACCCGAATTTGCCGATGTCGCTAAAAGCAGCGACCTGGGCTATACCTGGGGACGATATACCTATACGTTTTTCGATTCGACACAAGCGCCATCTCGCGGTTACTATGTGACAATCTGGAAAAAGCAGCCGGACGGCGCCTGGCGTTTCGTTTTTGATGCCGGCAATCAGCTCGCACCAGAATAAGTTGAGGCGCAGGCGACACGACCCCGCGCCTCAGTCATCCACAACCACCCGTCCAATTTTCCACAAAAAACCATCCGTATGATAGATGAGTTCAAAGGTACCGGACTCTTTTGTGGTGACCGAAAAATAATACACCCGATCATCGCCCTCCCGACTGTTCCATGCGGCATTGACAAAACGGACATGATACGTTCGGTCGCGCCAGTGAAAACGCAGAGGGCGAACTTTGTTGCCGTCAAAATGGGCGATGACCTGCACGGCTTCATTTATATTTTCGATCGTCACAACCTCTCCAACTGCCATAATGTACACCGAAAATATAACAGGTCGATTTGACATTGGCAAGCACTTTCTTGGCCATTATGTACACCTCTGTCATTTTTTTCATTCTGCAACTCGTGTATTACTTTTGTAAATTAAGAGTATTGGAAAATTTGAAATGGAGTAAAAGTTGAATATTCTTGGCATCAGCGATGTCACCGGCAACCACAGCCACAGTTGTGTGGCCGTTCTGCAGGACGGCGAGCTCACCTTTGCTCTATCGCAAGAACGAATCAGCCGTGTAAAAAATGATCCGCGTTTCCCAACCGACGCCATTGAAGCGGCTTTGGAGTATACCGGGTTGTCGCTCAACACCATTGATTTTTTTGCTTGCGGTTACCCTCCTTCCAGGTATTATGGCAGCTTGATGCGCTACGGCGTGCTGGATGTGCCGCGCTCCTTCGCTTTTACCATGCTCCGAAAACCGATCACGTTGGGTCGTTATCTCCTGCCGAATTTAAAAAAAGGCGTGTTTGATCCCAAAAGCAGCAACGGTCTATTTGAACGTGGCGTGCCGCCGGAAAAATTCGCCTTTGTCGATCA
>CAYSNA010000188.1:0-10138 GCA_964432185.1 uncultured Cytophagia bacterium | reverse complement strand
CATGGACAAATGATTTTTTCGGCAGATGAAATGCAATCGTTGTGTTGGAATTAAACGGATTGGGATAGTTTTGCTGCAAACTGTAACGGTGTGGAAGATCGGTATGTGCTGAATTTACGCCGGAGATTTCAGACGTACTCACAAAGGTCGTAATGGTTCTTCCATCCAATGTTGCTGTAAATGAATTGTCCGCTACATCAATAATTCCATCATAGCTCAAGTTTTTGCTTTCCGAGGTCGTGTATCTTTTCACATGGGCGGTGGAATCATTGCGAAAGGTAAATGTCTGTTCTCTGCTTGAAATGCTGGTATTGATGACGACAACAACAGTTTTCTCTCCCTTAAAGGCAACGACATAAATAGAGGATTGTGGTCGATATGTCGCGTCAATCCGGTGATATCCCGGGCGAATAAATTTGGAAAAATGCGCCATGGTGTAGCCTTTCTTTTTGAACTTGCCACCAGAATAAATAAGGTTACAGCCTGGCTGTCTCAAATACCACCACACAAAGGCGCTCATGTTATTGTACATGCAATCAAATATTTCCTTGGCGAATTTATTTATACATGTTGCAATGTCATCTTCATTGATATAATGTTCGGTCATCCAGATTGGTTTTTCTTTTTGTTCCGCCAATGGATAGGCTGCCAAACCGCCGCCATAAATATGTCCGCCAACAATATCCAAATGTGCACAAGCGAGTGAATCCTTTAGAATCGGATCCGACATGTCCCGCCGAAACTGGAAGGATTCAGGCGCCATAACTTTGGTATTCATGGAGGCCCCTTGTTCTTTCAGGAATTTTACCATCTGCGACGGGCTCCAGTCACAGGATTCATAATTGACCTGAATATCCGGTTCATTTTGCAGCGAGACGGCATAAAGAGGCGCGCCATTTTTCGACATGTAATCCGCAAAAGAGTTCAAATAGTTCGCATAATCGGCATAGGAATTTACCTTGAGTTCCCCGCCAACTGTATTATTGTTCGTTTTCATTCGTGCCGGCGGTGTCCACGGTGAAGCAAAGACAATCGCGCCGCGTGCGATTGCTTTTTGGGCGTTTCTCAATTCATCGGTATAGGAGCCATTCGGATCAATGCGGATGCGCAGGATGCTGAGCCCCATTTGGTTGTTATTTTCATTTCCAAAGGCGGCATCCGCCTCTTTTTCGGACAATTGTCCATGCCACGCGGTGCTCGCGCCAAAGCCGTCAATGTATTGTTTTATGTTGGCCGCATCGATAATGGCTACTTGCGCAAAAGCATGAAATGATAAAATGAAAATGGTAATTAAAAGTACGTCGAGTCTGGTTTTTGAATCGTTTGTCATGGGTGTCCCTTTTTGAAAAAGTTCACTTTATTCTACCTGAAATGCGGCACATTCTTTGGTTCTATCGTTCATGTCAGATGGCCTCACTAGGATCCCATGGCTGAGAGAAACGCAGGATCCCGTAAAGCTGGGACAAAGGAAGTTAAAAATATTGAATCGTACGATGTGATCCATATCCGAAATGAATGAATTAGTGGCTGTTTGACTTGTTAGTCCTTTCACGAGAAAGTGATGTATAAAAAAATTATCGACTCTTAAACAAGAGGGATTCTTTAATTTGCAAGTCAGCGGGAATTTTGATTTTTTTGCCATGTTTCTGTTGTGGATTATTAATCTCCTCAACCAGGAGCTGCATGGCTTCGCTGCCCAGTTTGTCCGGCGCCACGTTGATGATGGATAACGCCGGAGTGAGCAGTTCGGCAAATTCAGAGTGACCAAAACCGGCAATGCCAATGTCGTTGGGAATGTGAAGACCGGCTTCCTTTAAAGCGGCATAAGCACCCTGGGCGACACGGTCGTTGGCGACATATATGGCTTCGGGTAAATTTTTGGACTGCAATAATTGTTGGCATCCAATGTATCCGCTACGACGGGAAAAACCACATTCAATCACCCAATCCTGTCGAACCGGGATGCCATGAGCGGTCAGAACATCAACATATGCCTTGTGGCGCTCACGACCAATTTGAATGATCGAGCTGCCGGTGAGAGTCGCTATTTTTTGATAGCCCGTATCTAACATGTAATTCAGAAGCTTAGACGCCGCTCTATAATCATCGATACCAATGGTTGAAAATCCCAGATCCTCGATGACCCGATCAAAAAACACCAGCGCGGTTTCATTTCTTTTTACCGTTTCAAAAATGGACGTGTCCTGTGTTTCCTTGGAAATGGCAACGAGCAGTCCATCAACCCGCATCGATAAAAGCGTCATGATGTTTTCTTTTTCCAACTCGGCGCTTTCCCGCGATGCGGTTAAAACGATATGATAATTGAGGGCTCGTGCCGTATCCATAATGCCGTGAATGGCATAGGAAAAAAAAGAGTTGGAGATATCGGGGATGACGACGCCAATCGTAAATGTTTTTTTGGCCTGCAGATTGCGAGCGGTAAAATTGGGGACGTATCCCAACTCTTCAGCAACTTTACGAACTTTGGCTTTCATTTCCAGAGAAATGTCCGGATGGTCATGCAATGCTTTGGATACGGCAATTCTGGAAATACCGCACTTTTCGGCGATGTCAATTTGTCGAACTGTCATATGACTTTCACGAGTAAGTTGGATAACAATATGAATTTTCCGATAAAATGTCAAGAGAATGTTTCTTGATTCACTAAATGAATTGAGATAATGATTTCAATACGCAGTGAAAAAGAACCTGGATGCGGTTCTCGTGTGTCGGTGGGGCGGTTTATTTTGACGATTCGAGTCGACCTTCCGCCTAGACAAACAGACCGAGCAAACGATGCAAAATAGAACCGGATTGCGCCAGGGCAAAAAAGGCAACATAAAAAATAATGCCGAGCAGCCATTCGAAGGAAATCCAGATTTTTTCTTTTCGGCCAAAAAAGTTGAACAAATCCTTGTTGAAACGAAGCGCAAAAAAAATGGCCGCGCTAAAGTAGAAAGCCACGAGCGCATTTTCGTATCGAACCGCCCATTTGTTTGGCGACACCACGACGTCGTGCGTCGGTCTGTGCTTCCAGTCGAGGGCGATAAATTCCTTCAAGCGGTCAGGGATCCAGTTGGCGTAAATGACCGTAAAAATGAGCACCGTAGCCAGCGCCCAGTAGAGTAAATTGAACGGCCGGTAACCCAGCCGCATGGTGAGATAATAAAGTTCCGTAAGAAACCAGTGCGGCCATTTGTGAACCTGATAAAATTTCGTCCGACCATAGATTGAAGATTTATCCTGATGCATGGTTGAGCGGGCGAGCAGATAATCCAGCTCAAAGCGCTCCGTGGCTTGATCGTCATCGGAAAAACTTTCGTCCTTGAGCGTGGCGATGATATTTTTTTTGGTAAAATAGTCCAGCGTATCACAAATGGACAGATGACCAAATTTTTCTATCTGTATGGATACGCGCGCCGGGCCGACGAGAATGATTTCGCCACCGCCGGTTTTTTTGCCTGATTTTAAGGCGTGCTCAGGTTCGGTGAATGAGGCTTTGGTGAAATCACCGGTTGGATATCTCGAGAGATTTACGCTGCCCAGATAAATTTTATCTCTGATCATTGCGCCATGAAAGATGATGGTATCGGCCAGAGCATCTTCAAACATGAGCGGGGCATTGATCTGGCAAAAATAAAAGGTTGCATCGCCGTTAAATGTGGCATGCTCAAAATAAACCGGCGCGTTAAATTGTGCGCGCAAAAAATCAACCGGCGCGTGAAAATGCGCCGTGGTAAAATTGGCCGGCCCATGAAATTGAGCGTTATGGAAAAAAACCGGACGATAAAACTGGACATCATTAAAGGAGACTTCATCATTAAAAATGGTGCCGAAAAATCGGGCGTTCTGCGAAAATCTGGCGTGAAAAAAATGGGTGATTTGATCAAACGTCGCTTCGTTAAATCGACTATAATTTTGAAAGGAACTGCTATCAAAACGGGTGTAGCCTTTAAAATGCGCTTTTTTAAAATCAGCAGAATCCTGAAAGACGCTCGACTGAAACAGGGCGGACTGTTGAAAGACGGCTGAGGAAAAATGCATGGCCGTCTCGTGCACGGCGCGAGAAGAATCCACATTATTGCTGAAAACCAGCCCATCTCCGGGATTGGCCCGCACGGTGGCGTGCCACAGTGCCGCAAAAATGAGCACGCTGTTGAACCAGTTGTATTTGGCCACGACTTTTTCCCTTACTCTGTTTGAAATGCGCTGATTCGAACTTGCTGAATATTAGAAAAAAATATCTTAAAGATAAAGTAAAATGATGATGACTCCGGTAGCATCACGCCCGACCGCAATGCACTTTTTCTGGTGTCCGGATGATGATTTTGGTGCATGAAAACCGGACGTCCAATTTAGCGCATCAACACCATTTTACGCGTGACCGAGAAATCATTTGCCTGCATTGTGTAGAGATAAATGCCGTTGCTGACTGCCGTATTCTTGTCGTCCGTGCCATCCCACGTGACGTGATGTTTTCCGACGGTTTGCACGTTGTCCACGAGCGACTTGACCTGTTGTCCGAGCGCATTATAGATTGTAATGGACACATGCATGTGCCGGCTGAGATCGTATTGAATCCGTGTTTGTGGATTAAACGGGTTGGGATAATTTTGATAGAGGTGATGCGCCGTTGGTACCAACGCCGCCTGCTCCTCAACACCCAGGCGCTCGCCTTCTTTGGCCCAGGTGATGGCGGCGCGGAGAAGCGCCCACGCCGCATCGGTAAAAAAGGCCGGACTTGATTCGGAGAAAAACAAACCAACCTGTCGCGCTTTGGCCGTGACGCTGTTCAACATGACGTCTTCGGTGTCATAGCAAAAAATCACCGGTTTGGCGGGATCATCCTCAATGCTCGCAATGATGGTGGCGTTTTCATGCGGCATCGCCCAGGTGATCTCCTGGGCATCCGAGGTAATCTGCACCGTGCCGGATAATCCGGCGGCAAGGGGATGAGAGTCGCTTAAAATCAAAATGCTGGTGCCCGGCAAAATGCCATAATCCTCATTTTTGCGCCGGCCAGTCCAGTTCAAGTCATCAAACAGCGTCGGTTCCCAGCACAGGATGGGTACGTTGATATTCTCAAGTTCATCCCGGACTTTGCGGGTGGCGCCGGCGCTGGCAGAGACGAGAATCGCATCTTTATTTTCCATATCAAAGGCGAGGCTGTCATCATCGGTCTGAATGGAAACAACATAATCATGTTCAACCAGATGTTGATAGATGGCCACATCGCCGGTTGACAAATCGGACGATCCGACGATGAACAGGAGGGAGCCGATACTTTGTGCATTCATGACGATGAGACGGATCGGCTCGGAATAGCGAAAATCACCCATGTCGCCCACGGCCTTTGCCCTCAGTTCATAGACGCCCGGTGACGGATCTTGCCACTGAAATTCGAATGAATCCGTGGCTTCGCCAATTTTAACGTTGTTCGCATAAAATTCCACCTGGACAATTGCGCCTTCGGTGATGGATGCCTCCGCCGAGATGGTGATTGTTTCCGATGAATTAAAAATGTGCCCAAAAGTCGGACTGCTGATGCCGACCGAAATGGTGTTGGCGCGGCCGGTCGATGATTTGATCGCTTCTATCGCTGAGGCGATATAGGCGATGGGCGAGTTCCAGTTGATGCAGATTTCGTTCGAGGCATAACTGCACCAGTCATCCACATAGGATTTGGCCGGCAGATCCGACGGGTAATTGGGACAATTGTCCTGTTGACTGGGATTGGGGCCGCCGGCGAGCAAACCAGGGATCGGCTCGACAACATCATCCGCCTCGGACGGCCGGTGATGAAAATGCATCGGCGGTTTGGCGCCCTGGCCGGAGACAAAACAATAGGTCGTGGCGTTTCGCCCCAACAGATAATCAAGATTGGCAATGGCGGCTTCGAGATAACTCGAATCCTTCGTCAACGTGAAGGCCTGGATGGTGGCTATGGATTGATTCGCCGCAACGGCATTACTGCCCCATGGAAAACTCGTCAACATAACATTGTAAGCCGATTTTGATAATTCGGATTTTACATTATCTGCCAATCGAATGATTTGGTTTTTTACAGCTATCGTATCAATGGCGGCGGTGAGATTATGACGATGATGCGAAAGCGAGTAAAGTCCAAGCGCCGCGACTGAAGGCCAACCGGGTACGGAAAAATTACCTGCCAAAGGATTGACCGCGGTGATAAAACTATCCTGTTTGGTGGTGATGTACAACTCGGCGGCGGCCCAGCGGAATTCGTCCGAATCATTCGAGTCGCCGTATTCGCCGGTGGTAATGGATGGCTGGAATTTTGAGTTATTATCATTTTGCCGATAGTAGGTGTGCGGAAACAAACGCGCCCAATCCCACGCGGCCAGCGCGGCGCTCAAACAACTGTCGGCCAGGCCGGGAAATTCAATTTCAAAATCGCGAAAAATTCTGGCGGATTGCGCCATCACCGCGGCAAAATCGAGCGCGGCGGTGGAGCTTTTTTGCACTACATAGCGCGGCGCCGTCGCCTGATGCGGCATAACCACACCGCTAAAATTGGCATGCGTGCACTTGTGATAAACGCCGCCGTCATTCGGATCCTGCATGGTCAACATCCAGCGGATGTTCCACAGCGCTTCATCGAAAACGTCCGGCACGGCATCGCCGCTTTCGGGGATAGTCGTCTCCAACGAAACGGCGTATTCGGGAAAATGCTCATAAATCGATAACAGCGTATAGGTGCTGATGCCCGAATTGACGATGTATTTATTATAATCGCCGGCATCGTACCAGCCGCGCGGCGAGGCGATGATCGTGCCCTCGGGACGCGCCGCTGATGCGGCGGAGGAATGCACCAGAACCTCGGTGTCCGGGTGCCCCATGGGACGCGCCCACTTGCCGGCAAACTCTTCCGTCAAGTCAATGGACATGCGCTGAAAATAAAACGCCTTGATCGTCGCTCGCGCCACTTCCTGGTGCGCCCGCGGTTTGATGTCAAATGGGGCTGAGTAGCCCAAACCGGGAATGAGCACGACGAATGTTCCGGTTGTGTTCAGCTCGGAAAAATTCGCCTGCCGGACGCTCTCCTCGGAGTATGGCCAGGTTCGCGGCGCGCTCAAGGTGCCGCTGAAAACAGTATCTCGAAAATCTGGCGTGGTGATGAAAAACCGCTCGGCTGATGTTTCCACCGCAATGGCCATTTTCGGCCCGTCCGGATAAAAACCAACCTGGTTAAGGCGGATTTCTTCGGTTTTTTGACCGAACAGAGTGACAACCATAATCAGGATCAAACTGGAAAGTAGACGTGGAATATTCATTCTGTAACCTCTTTTGATGAGTGGGTGATATGCCGCGGTTTCCCGCTCGTGTTCAACATACTAAAATGATAAAAAAGACACAACGAGTTTTCGCTTCGCACTCTCATGCCAATTTTATTGACCTGAGCACATAACAAAATGATTAAAAGAAATGGTGCATCCGTGTTTTCTTTGAAATCAAAAGATTAGATAGCACTACAGTGACAGCTTGGATAAATCTCGCGCCAAGTCGCAAAGCCGCCAAGATATTTTTAGTACATGAAGATTTTTTTAATTCGATAGTTCTGAAAGCCCAAGGAGAATACATCATTTATAAGCAATCCAAAATGCCTGGACGATGGCAACAATATAAAATCGATTGTTTATATTTATTGATCAGAACTCTTTGTTTTTCTTTGCGGCGTGGCGCCTTTGCGCGAGCGCTTTTCACATCTTTCGCTGAAGAACCAAAGAAATTAACTTGAATTTAAAGGCCACAATTCTCATTTTGTGTGTACTCGAAATCGATTAAGAAAAAGTGATTATTTCTTCAAGGAGCCCACCCATGACTGTTCGCTACGCCTTTCTCTCTCTGTTTCTTCTTGCATCTCTTGTTTTTTCGCAAACCGGTCTGGTTGAAAATTTCTCAAATAACACGTTGCCCGGCTGGGGTGAAACCGGCGACTATCGCCTTAACGTCTCCAACGGTGTTTTGGAAATAAACGCCAACAAACGCGATACCTGGAATTCCTTCACCTTTTCTTTCTCGCCGATTGACATTTCGGCCAATCCTTACGTGAGTCTGACCGTTCGCACGGAAACGGTTTTTAATCTCGGATTTTCCGTGTGGGATACAAGCGACAATTATGAATATCCGCCGCAGATGTACCAGGAGGTCATCGAGTCCGAGCATTTTGTTGAATACTGTTTTGATTTTTCAAGCGTCGGCAATAAGGTCGATTTAACCAAAATCAAAATGCTCAATTTTGTTTTTAATCCCGGCGGCGCCAAAGTCTATAACGGCACGGTGTGGTTCGATGAAATTCGCCTCGGTGATTTGGCGCATGTGTTTCCATCCATGACCACCATTCCCAAACAAACGCATTATATCAATTCCGGCGACATCACTGTGCCGTTCCGCGGTGTCAGGCCAATGTCCGACGCGGCGCAGCCGTTGACGATTACAGCGACATCCTCCAATCCCTCGCTCATTCCCAATCCGTCAGTGCAATTTGTCAACGGGCAATCAACCGGAACCTTGCGTTATATGCCGAAAGTTGATATGTCCGGTGAGGCCATTGTGACCGTGACAGTGAGTGGGGCGGAGCCGAATGATAAAATTGTAAAGTTCACGGTCGAGGTGGAAAATAATAAAGCGCCCAAAATTGATCAGGTGAATGATCTCGTACTCAAAGCCGGAGAAGCGCTTGATCTCGATCTTGCCGGGATCAACGACGGCAACGGCTATGCCGAGCAACGGATCGACATCGCCGTGACCAGCGCCGATACGTCGATTCTTGCGGTGTCAAATCTTGATTACACGCCCGGTTACGCCAATGCGGTTTTGACGCTACTGCCGAAAAATGTCGGCAGCACCACGATTTCTGTGGCGCTTCAGGATGACGGCGGTACTGTCGCTGGCGGTCTCGACGCCTCGCAAATGACATTCGCGGTCACCATTTATAACGATGTGAACGATGCGCCGACGATACATCCGATTGCTGATATCTCCGTGCTCGAAGGCGCTGAGGAACACGTTGTTCAGCTCACCGGCATCTCGGACGGCGATCCCGACCTTGAGCAAAACGTGACGTTTGAAGCGCAAAGTTCATTGACGACCCTCATTCCACATCCGATTATTGATTACACGCTAGGCGATTCGACAGCCCGGCTAAGATTTACCCCCATTGCGGGTCGAACCGGTTCGGCCAAAATTAGCGTTACTCTGGCGGATGACGGCGGCACAAATGACAATAACGGTGATCAATCGATAACGGTGTCATTTAATGTGCAGGTTCGTCAACGCCCGACCGCCGGTTTTGAGGATGAATTTGAAGACGGCGTGCTCGCGCCGCAATGGCCGCCGGATTGGGGCGTTGGGCCGGGTGAGGGCTCGCACCGCTGTATCGAAGAAGACGGCGTGATGCGCATCGAAATTGATAAAACCAAAAGCGGCAACAAATGGGCGGGATTGTGGTACAGCATTCCGCAGGAACTCGATTTGTCGCAGCATCCGTACATCAGCATTCGCATGAAAACCAGTAAACCGGGCACGCCCATGCTCATCTTTTTGTGGGATGCGTACGATCATTATAACACCGCCGGTACGGTTCGGCACAATGTGACGGGCGAGTTCGTCGAATATTATTTTGATTTCACCGGTTTAAACCTGCAGGGCGATGGCACGATTGTCGATTTTTCGCGCATCAAATCGTTGCTGTTCAATTTTGATCCCGGCGGGGATTCGCCGCTTTTTGTCGGCAATTTCTATTTTGATGATATGCGCGTTGGCGAATTTGCCAATCGTCCCCCGGTGGTGCCGGATGTGGTCTTTGATCCGATCCCGGATTTTCCACTGCCGGAAAATGCCGGTCAGCAGCAAATTTTCGTTCGCGGTTTGAGCGCCGGGGACGGCAATGATCTTCCAGTTTTGGTCACCGCAAAAAGTCTAAACACCGCCATCATTCCGGACATCAGCGTCAGCGCTGTTGAGAACGGCACCGCGGTTTTGACCTTTACTCCGGTTGAGAATAAAACCGGCATCTGCAATGTTCGGCTCACCGCCACGGCAGAAGGATCAAATCAAAAAGTGCAGAATTTTAAAATCCAGATTGTCAAGATGAGCGAGGCGGAGGCGGTGAATG
>CAYSNA010000187.1:0-10209 GCA_964432185.1 uncultured Cytophagia bacterium | reverse complement strand
TACTTTGGTCTCCTCGTACCCGCTGGTGAGGTTGGTAACGGTGACGATATTTGACGTGCGAGTTTCCATTCCACTTTCAGCACAATAATGTTAACACAAAGTCGTCAAGACACATCGAGAATCTCTTTTTTGTGGTTCGTTGTGGCCTGGAACTTTATATGAAAAACTTTTGAATTATCCACAATTAAATCGGGCTGGTCGGATCAAAATAAAAGATCAGACCGAGAATACTATCGGCTAAAATCACAATAAAGATGGAAGTGACGACCGAGGCGGTCGTGGCGCGACCGACATCGGCGGCGCCGCCGCGGGTGCGAAAACCATAGGCGGCGGCGGTCAAAACAATGAGCCAGGCAAAAACCAGGCTCTTTATCAAGCCGGTAACAACGTCCTTTAAAGCGAGAGCATTGACCACCTGATCAATAAACGGTTTCACGCCGACATCCAGGTAAGTAATGCCGATGAGCAAAGCGCCGGCAATACCGAGCAGCATCGACAGCATGGTCAACAACGGCATCATCAGACTGATGGCGTGAATTTTTGGCACCAGATTATAGCGCACCGGATTCAGTCCCATGGATTTCAGCGCGTCGGTTTCTTCGGTCACCACCATGGTGGCAATTTCGGCGGCAATAGACGAGCCGCTGCGGCCGGCAAAAATGATCGCCGTCATGATCGGCCCCATTTCGCGCGTCATCGAAATCGCCACCAAATCCGCCACATAAATGGCGGCGCCAAACTGGCGTAATTGCGCCGCGGACTGCAGGGCCAAAATAAATCCAATCAAAAATGAGATGAGCCCCACAATGGGAAAGGCATCCATGCCGATCAAAATGGCCTGATTGGTAAACTCGCCTTTGCGTTTTCCCTTGCGGGAGAACAATTTGAGCCCGGCAAAATAGAACGAATCGGACACGAGATAGAGCACACTTTTGGCTTCCTGCCAAATTTTCCAGGAGCGCAAACCAACCGTTTCGAAAAAGCCGGTTTTCGCCTGGCTCTTAAAATCCGCCAAATGTTGAGAAGAAAAAGTATCCAGCGTCGCTTGAATCGTATCCGGCACTCCAACCAGATGGAGCGTCGCGCCGCGATGGGCAGCCATGAGTACGAGCTCATCGAGCAGCGCAACACCGGCGCTGTCGATAAAATTCAAATGCGCCAGATCAAAATAGAGATTTTTCCCTACTTCGGTATGAATCCAGTTTTTGAGCGGCTCATAATGTTCGGTGACGGCCCGGAGATCGAGATCGCCCTCAAATACCATGGTATTTTCTGTGACGTGCAGAGTCATGCTTAATCCTCAGCGGAGGTCGTCAAATAGTGGCGAACATTATTCAAGAATTCATCGGTGACATGTCGAAGAATTTGACTCGTCGCCCGGGCAAACGTATTCATGCTGTTGGCCGGTTCAAGCGGCAAACGCTGGTCATCCTCAAACTGCGCAAATACCTCGCCGGATTTCGGATCAACCATTTCAATCAAAATTTGCACATGCGCAAACGCTTCTTTATCAACCTGAATGCGCTCGATACTTTTCACGTCACCGCGGATGACATAATCCGGATTATAAGAAATACTACGCGACAGCACGCTAAAGACATTTCGATTTTCAATGAGCTGATAAATATAATCCGCAATAGCCAGCGACGGCTTTGACGCCCAGTGATGGTAAAAATAGTAATCCAGCTCATTGGTATTGGTGCGCAGCGCAATGCGCGGCTGATCAAACGCACGCGACACATGAAAATCACGCACATCAACCCGCAAGGTGAACTCTGGCTTGAGAGGTTTGGCTTGTTGCGCCGCGGTCGGGATGTCGAGCACGTAATAGCGTCGCGTGGTTATTCTTTTACTGCAACTTGCAATCAACAAAGCGGTGATCAGGACGGCAAAGACAATTTTCACTCTCATATCATCGCTCCAAATCAAAATCGGGCGCATTTTGGGGTTCAGCGCCGCGGACGAGAATTGACGGATCTTCACTAATCAACCTGGAAAACTGATAGAGATAATCCGAGGTTTCTTTCAACTGCTCTATGGTGTACACCAGATCAATTCGGCTGGTGGCAAAACTGATTTCAATATCTTTGAGCATGTTATTGGTTTGTTCCAATGTGATGCCAATCTCGGCGAACAGACGGACCACTTCCGCCTCGGTTAATTCCTCGGTCACTTCGGCAAAGTTGGAAACGATTTGCGCCAGGGTATCCGATTTGGCGAACGCATCCCAGCTTTTAACCAGGCTCGTGGTATAAAAAGTCAGGGAATCCAACTGGCTGCTGAATTGCTCGGCATTTTGCAGCGTTCGGCTGAGAGGATCACGATTGGTTTTGACAAAACCGTTAAAAAGTTGAACGGCCTGCGTGACGGTATCAACCATACTCAATACGCGCTCGGCGTTGTCATCACTGGTGACGCGGATGAGATTATTAAGGATGAGCTCCGCCTTTTCGGCCAGCACTTCGGCGCGGCCGGTAATTTCCTCGGCCAGCGAACGGCCGCTTGGGATGAACGAGCCCGGCGGTAAATCATCCGCCTGATTACTGCCGCTGCGCAGTTCAATCAACTTTAAGCCGGTGATGCCGAGAAAATTGATTTCAGCTCGCGTGTCCACTTTGATCGGCACGCCCTGATCCAGACTGATCTGCAAAATGACGGTACGGATATTCTCGGGATCGATACGGATATCGCTCACATAACCAACCTGCAGGCCCTGGTACTTGACCGCACTTCCTTCCTGCAAGCCGGTCACGGATACATCTTCAAAGGCGATGAAATAGATGTCGTGTTCTTCAAGTATTTTGGGAGCGATGATGATGATGAGCGAAATAATCAGCGTGGCGACCGACAAGCTGACAAATATCCCGAGGCGAATACGTTGGGATCGAGTAACCATATCTATCTCACATTTTTTTCATCAAGACCATTGTTAAACACGCGTTCGGTGATGAATAACTCCAATACAATCAATTTATTGTCCTGCTGAATAATAATCAATAACGACGTGCCAATCAAGTAGTTCCGTCATCTATTTGATTTGTACGATTTTTTTTTCTACATTAGGCACGTTCAACAATGAGGAATAAGATGCACCGACGATTTTTTGTTCTTGCTCTACTCTTAATTTTCATCACAAATTGTACGAAAGAGACGACGTACGAACCCTATAATCCTGTTGATTATGTTGATCCGTTCATCGGCACGGCCAACAATGGCAACGTCAATCCCGGCGCCACCACGCCATGGGGTATGGTCACCATGACGCCGCATAATATAGAACGCGGACTGTTTGTCTCCAGGCAAAATCCTCGCCCGTACGAATTTGGCAATGAATACCTGTACGGCTTTTCGCACACGGCCATTTCCGGCGTCGGCTGCCACGAGTCCGGCAGTATCGTCATCGCGCCGGTTTTTGGCGACATTCGCTGGAAGCCGGAGGATCGAAAATATCGCTATTCCATGGAAGCCGCATCTCCCGGCTATTACAAGGTCAAATTGGATGACGATTTGATCTTTGCCGAGATGACCGCCACCACCCGCACCGGTCTGTCCCGTTTTCGTTTTCAGGATGGCTGGGCGCATATTGTTCTTGATCTGTCGTTTGGCATCACCCATTATCGGGACGGCATGGTGCGCATCACCGCGCCGAATGAGATTGTTGGCTACAAATATGAAGGGGCGTTTTGCGGCTACAACGATCGCCGCAAAATCTATTTTGTCGCCCAGTTTGACCGCACCGCTATGGGCGGCGGTCTCTTCAAGGGCGATACGCTTTATCCCGATTCGGTCACCGAAATCGAAGGCGAACAGGTCGGCGCCGTATTTTCCTTCCGCACGCTCGAGGGCAGTGAGATTCAGGTCAAAGTCGGATTGTCGTACGTCAGCATTGATAATGCGCGCGAAAATCTCATCGCCGAACAACCGAATTTTTCCTTCCCCCTCATTCGCCAAAAAGCGTGTGAGCAATGGGAAAAGGAACTGTCAAAAATTATGGTGCATGGTGGTTCCGAGGATCACAAAAAAATGTTTTACACGGCGCTGTATCACTCGCTGCTCAATCCGCATATTTATCAGGATGTCAACGGTGAATATCCGGTAATGGACGGTGGCGGCGCGGTTGGTACGGTTGACGGCATGAACCGCTACAGCGTCTTTTCCCTGTGGGATACGTATCGCACGCTGCACCCGCTGCTCGCCACGTTTTATCCGGCCACACAGATTGATATGGTGCATTCGATGCTCGGGATGTATTTGGAAAACGGCTGGCTGCCGAAATGGGAAATCCACTCGGCCGAAAGCGGCGTCATGGTGGGCGATCCGGCTGTGACGGTCATTGCCGACACCTACATGAAAGGATTGCATAATTTCGACATTGACAAGGCGTACGAGGCCATGATCAAGCAGGCGAGACATCTGGAGGATGGCATCAACCCGATGCGGCCGGCGCTCAAACAATTTGATGAGCTGGGTTACATTCCGCATGAGAACGATCAGGGGCGCTATATCCCGTCACAGCATCGAACCGGTGAGGACGCGTGGGGCTCGGTCTCGGTGACGCTGGAATATGCGCTGGCGGATTGGACCATTGCGCAAATGGCCAATGCGCTTGGCAAAAAAGAGGATTACGACTTTTTTATGAAACGCAGCCAGTATTATAAAAACCTTTTTGATGCGGAGACCGGCTTTTTTCGCTCGCGTCTGCAAAACGGCAACTGGCTGGAGCCGTTTGATCCGCTAGCCGGACTGCGCATTCCCGGCCAGCTTCCCACCGAAGGTATCGGCTATTGCGAGGGCTCGGCGTGGAATTACGCCTTTTTTGTGCCGCATGATATTCCCGGATTGATCGAGCTTTTGGGGCGGGATCAATTTGTCACGCGATTGCAAACGCTGTTCGAAAATAATTATTTTGACATGGGCAATGAGCCGGATATCGCTTTTCCGTTTCTGTTCAATTATGTAAATGGCGAAGAATGGCGCACGCAAAAAACAGTGCGTGAGGTGATTACCGACCATTTTGGCACCGGTCCGGATGGCCTCCCGGGCAACGACGATCTCGGCACCCTGTCCGCCTGGCTTGTCTGGGCGATGATGGGCTTGTACCCCGATTGTCCGGCCAGCAACCAGTACCAAATCTCAACGCCGTTTTTTGAGCGAATTGACATCCATTTGGATGAGGACAATTATTCAGGTAAAACCTTTGTCATTGAAACGAATAATTTGTCCGAAGAGAATATTTATATTAAATCGAAAAAATTGAACGGGCACAAACACCAGCCGTTCACCTTGAAGCATGAGCAACTGGTGAAGGGCAGGAATTTGCAGTTAAACACGGCTCCGAAAAATTAATAGGTTTGTCATTTCGCCGAGATGCGGCAAAATAATTCGCGTTTGCGGCGCACTCAATTGCTGATTATTCAACACTTCAATCTATGAGCTTTTGGCGATGGTCCGATTCGATCAAAACATAATTACCTGGCTGCTGCAGGATGACAATCTCCCCGTTCAATATCGCACGCTTACCGAGCTGTTGGGAATTGATCCTGCCGAGGAGATCGTGCAATTGGCCAAATCGCGACTACCCGAGGATAAAAACGTCAAGCGCATTTTCGCCCAAAAACATCCGGCCGGGTATTGGCTGCAAAAAAATCCCCGCACCGGTCAGGTGCTCGGTCACGGCGTCGAATACGGCTCTTTTGCCACAACGCATTTTTGCCTGGCCTATTTGGCCGAACTCGGACTGGATCGTTTGCATCCGGAAATTGAATCCGCGGCCGATCGCTACCTCAACTTGCAGGCTGAGGACGGCGATTTTTGGCTGCATCTCTCCTGTCTTTTGGGATATAATATTCGGACATTCATCAAACTCGGATTTCGGGATGATCCGCGCCTGCAAAAATCAATCGATCTTTTACTCAATACCGATCGCGAGGATGGCGGTTATCTGTGCGACTTGCACGATAACAAATATAAAACTCGCGCCACGAAAAGTTGCATCCGCGGCGCGACAAAGGCTTTGCTGGCATGTGCCGAACTGCCGGAGTACTGGCAGCATCCGCGCGTGAAAAAGCTGGTCGATTATTTCATCGCGCGTCACGGCATTTTTAAATCGGATCGTCAGACATATATCAATTTTGATGCCGCTCGCACATCCTTCCCCATGACCTGGGCGGCGAGTCTGGTGGACATTTTACTCGGCCTGAGTCAAATGGGCTACGGCGCCGCGCCGGAACTGGATCGCGCCTGGCAGTTGCTGGATACCAAAAAGAATTCGGCCGGCCAGTATATTCTCGATTTTACCTCAACACAAGCCCCGCTCAAAGCCGGCAAACGCGGCGAGCCGAACAAGTGGGTGACGTTTTATGCCCTGTTGGCACATAAACACAGACAAAAAAACGGGTGGCGTGAGACGGCGGACGTATCGTATATTTAGCACACAAACTCAAATCAAGAGGCACCGATGACGAATCGTAGGACCTTTCTAAAAGCGGCAACGCTTTCCACTGCTGCGCTGTTGAGCGGATATGCAAAATGCAGCGCCCCCGCAAAACGCCCCAACATCATTTTCCTGTTAACCGATGATCAACGTTTTGACATGCTCGGCTGCATGGGCAATGATATTATTCAAACGCCGAATATCGATGCGATGGCCAACGACGGCGTTATTTTTGAAAATGCTTTTGTCACGACGGCCATTTGCTGTACCAGCCGCGCGAGCATTTTTATCGGACAGTACGCCCGCCGGCATGGCATCCATGATTTTTCGACGAATTTCACCCAAGAGCAGCTCGCCCTTTCATATGATATGCAATTGAAAAAAGCCGGATACCGTGTCGGTTTCATCGGCAAATATGGCGTCGGCAACACGCTGCCTGTGGATGCTTATGACTTTTGGGCCGGTGTTCCCGGACAGCCGACATACGAAAATGTTGACGAGAACGGCGAGTACATTCATTATACCAAAGTATGTGAAAAGCAGGCGTTCAAATTTTTGCATGGCTGTGATTCGGAAAAGCCGTTCTGCCTGTCCATCAGCTTTAAAGCGCCGCATGTGCAGGATGGCGATCCGCGCCAGTTCATCCCCGATCCCGCGTATAATCATCTTTACCAGGATGTTGACATTCCGGTGCCGGAAAAAGCCAAAAGTAAATACATCCAGGCCTTGCCCGCGTTTATGCGGGATGAAAAAAGCACGCCGCGGGTGCGCTGGCAGCTTCGTTTTTCCAGCCCCGAGCTCTACCAAAAGATGGTGAAAAACTATTACAGGCTCGTCACCGGCGTCGATGTCGTGGTCGGCGCCATTCGCCAAAAGCTTGCTGACCTCGGCTATGCGGGTAACACGATCATCGCGCTGTTGGGCGATAACGGTTTTTATCTCGGCGAATATGGTTTGGCCGGCAAATGGTACGGTCATGAAGAATCGATTCACGTGCCGCTGGTGTTCTATGATCCCCGCGCCCCCAGAAATCTTCGCGGTCAACGCCGGCAGGAAATGGCGCTCAATATTGATATCCATCCGACCCTTCTGGACCTGGCGGGATTGTCCATTCCGGAGCAGGTTCAGGGCAAAAGTTTAAAACCGCTGCTGGATGGGCAGGCGCCAGAGTGGCAAAATGAGTTCTTTTACGAGCACCTGTTCAAAGTACCGGAAGACGCTGTGGCGCAAGTCGGCTACATCCCCAGCTCCGTTGGCGTTCGTACCACGGAATGGAAATATTTGCGCTACATTGATTATGATCCGGTGTACGAAGAACTTTACGATTTACAAAACGATCCGCATGAAATCAATAACCTGGCATCGAATCCGGATTATTCGGCAAAACGTACGGAAATGCGGCAAAAATGTGATGCAATGATCGTCGAAAAAGCTTAAATTGTGATGTCCCGATGATAGTTTTATACGGGACATTTTTTAATACTTGTATGTGCACGTGAACGCAAGGAGAGTGAAAATGATAATACGAGTTACAGTGTTCCTGCTAATTTTTCTCAGCGCCTCTTTCGCCCAAATCACCCAACTCGGACTCGGATTTGGCGGTTCATCACTTGAGTATTTTATCGATCAAAACGAAACCGTATGGTGCGGCGTCGATGTCGGCGGTCTCTATAAAAGCGACGACCGTTGCCAGTCCTGGAAGCGCATGAATAACCAGGTTGTGGATGATTATATTCAGGCTATTCTGGTGCATCCCCAGGACGCAAACCTGGTTTTCCTCGGCACCGAAGGCGCCCTGCAGCGCAGCACCGATCGCGGCGAGACCTGGACGGACATCCGCGACGGCCTTCCTCCCCATTCAACGGATGGTGATTTAACTGCGCCAATCAACGCCTTTGCTGTCGATCCGCTGAATCCCGATATGATTTACGCCGGCGTCGGCACGCGCCGTTGGGCGAATAAATCCAACTCACAGTACGAAAACCTTGGCGAGGACGACTATGGCCGCGGCACAATCTACAAAAGCACGGACCGCGGATTATCGTGGACCAAAATGTCTTCCGGCATTCATGCACAGGCCAATATTTTTGATATTGCCTGTTCGTTTCAAACAGAGAATCTCGTATATGCCGGCACGAGTCGCGGGATTTATAAATCTACGGATGCGGGACAAACCTGGCAGCTCAAAGTGAACGGCCTGCCCATTCCCAAAGTGACCAGTATGGACATTTCGAGATCCAATGACCAGCTTTTGTTCCTCACGCTGAAATCCGAAGGCGATGTTTACGGCGTTTATAAATCAACTGACGGCGCCGAGACATGGACGGCGGTGAATAACGGTATTCCCGACGACTATCGCGGCACTCCAATCCGGCCGTTTCACACGATCATCGACTGGAAAGATGACAACATCGTGTACATTGCCTCGACTGAAAACGGCTGTATCTGGAAGACAACCGACGGCGGCGCCAACTGGGAAAATGCCTACGCCGGACGCGTCAAAGATCATGGTTGGCAATCGTATGGCAACGATTATTTAAAGGCGTACGGCTTTGCGCAATCGCCAAAGGATAATCAATTTCTCGTTGCCGGCGAGCATTGGGCGCACATGACCAAAGATGGCGGCGAGAGCTGGACGAATATTTACTCGACAAATTCGTTGCCATATAAAAATCGCGGCGCTGATTTTACCGTCTGCGATTACGTCAAGGTTGATCCGTCAAATCCGAAAAATGTTTTCATGTGCATTTACGATCAGGGATTATATCGAAGCACCAACGAAGGCCAGTCGTGGTATAACATGCACGCCGAAATGCGCAAGGACGGGGCCAGCAGTTGGCTGGTGGCCTGCACGGACATTGAAATCGCGGCGGACGGCAAAACCATGTATGCGGCCGTCGAGTTGAGCAGCTATGCCGCCGACGCCGGTTATGTCATCAAAAAAAGCACAGACGGCGGCAAAACGTGGGGCATTGTACTGAACGCCAAACAAGGCGAGCCCTTGCACAGTTGGGGCATTTACAATGGACTGGAAATCGATCCGCATGACCCGGATATTGTTTACGTGGCGCCGAATGACGCGAAAGGATTTACCATCCTGAAATCGTTTGATGGCGGCGCCACATGGGAGCAAAAAGGCCGGGACTGGTTAGGCGTGAACAATCGTTTTCGACATTTAAAAATCGACCAGAATAATCCGTCCGTGCTCTACCTCATCGCGCAAAAGAAAAACAGCACGCCGGGGAAAATCTACAAAAGTACGGATGCCGGAGAATCCTGGGAAATGCTGGCCGATACGCCGATGGTCGATCCGTACGATATCTGGATTGATCCGCAAAACTCGGACATCCTGTGGGTCGTTTCCACGGATCGTGATCCCGAGGGCGGCATCTTTCGCAGCGATGATGGTGGCGAGACCTGGGACCAGGTGTTGTCAAAATTTTCCGGCGGTACCCCGGAACTGGAGGCCGAGATTCAACGCAATGCCGGACTGTTTGGCTGCAACGGCATCACCGGCGATCCGCACAATCCAAAAATTTTTTACGCCACCGCCGGCACGGTAGGCGGCGACGGCACGGGATTCCATCTCGGCGACCAACGCCTAACCTAATCCATCGATGGCGGTCACTCCTGGCATCCGTTTGCGCGCGGCATCAAGTTTGGCCGATTATCCAATGTGGTGGTCTCGCCGCATGACTCGAACATCCTGTATGTCGGCTCTTATGGCGCCGGCGGATTTCGCATTGATGTCTCAAAATTGCAAACGTCTGTTTTTG
>CAYSNA010000186.1:0-10213 GCA_964432185.1 uncultured Cytophagia bacterium | reverse complement strand
GATGTGCTGCATTAATCAAGAAGATTGTCACTAAAATCCAGAGACGCTTTACCCTGAATGCTGTACGGTTGATATTCGCCAATGCCTTTGATCGAGACCGAGCCGATACGTGATGCGGCAAATTTGCCGGAGAGTCGGACGTAGGTATCTCTGCTCACAATAACTTGCCCCGCGCCGGCGATGGACATCAGTCGCGCCGCAAAATTCATGTTGGCGCCAATGGCGGTAAAATCTTTGCGATCCTCACTGCCCATCTGGCCAACGACAACATCACCGGTGTGAATGCCGATGCCGACGTGAATATCCGGTCGGTTCTTGCCGACACTCTTCCAGCCGCGGTTCATATCAATCAACTCTTCGTTGATCTTGAGCGCCGTTTTGACGGCGGCCACGGCATGGTCATCCTTGTTTTCAGTCAATCCGAACAAAACCACCGCTTCATCACCGACAAATTTATCAACTATACCACCGTGCTCGGAAATGATTGGCGTAATGACGCTGAAAAAATCATTCAACATGCTGACCGTTTCTTTCGGCGACATCTCCTTCGTCAGTTTGGTGTAATTGCGAATATCGGCAAACAGCATAGTAATGAACTTGCTCTCGCCTTCACTCCTGACAAATCCGTGGCCGTTGAGCGATTGATCGATATCCTTTTTTGCCTCAGAACCGACGAGCTTGGTGAGTTCCTCAAATTTTGCAGATTGGAAAATAAAATTGTTCACAAGGCGGTTCACGGAATTCACCAGCTTTTTGTCGGCCTTGGAAAACGGCTCGTAATCCTTTTTATTGACAATGACCGTTGACCCCATAAAACGTGTGCTGATGTACATCGGCACAACGAGCAGGGAGGTCATCTCGGAATTGATGATATTATGCAGCGAAATCGCCCGCCCCTCATTTTTCGCCTGTTTGAGCGTTTTGTTGAGCAACTGCATGTCATCGTTACTGATGGCCGATTCGCTGTTGAAATAATAGCCGCCAAGGCTGTATTTTCCCGATTTGCCATTACTGTTGTAGAGGAAAATATAGCCGATCTCGGCTTCAAGCGACTTGGCGATCTCCTTGATCATTTTGTCCAGTGTTTCGCGGCGATCTGCTGTGTCTTCGAGAATAGTGTCCAGTTCCTTGATGAGCTCAACTTCTCGCGTCACCTGCGCCAGCTCTTCGCCTTTGAGCCAATTGTAAAGAACATGGTCCACATTAAGTTCGACGAGATTGACGACAATATCATCAAATTCGGTAAAATTGCCACTTGCCTTGTTGATGAGTATCAGCGCGCCAAGTGTTATTCCCGATTTTGTGATCGGAATGGCAAACGCATTTCGAACTTTTTCATGCTGACCGGAAACGACAATTTTTTCGTGTGCGCCCATGGCTTGCTGGCCGATTTGCTTGAAAATGTCGTCCTCAATCAGTTTGTTTTTCATATTATAACGCGCCATGACAACTTGTTCGCCTTCAAGGTTACGCACAATGACGGCGGCATTATGAACTTCGAGAAGCTGAACCAGCGAATGCAGCATTTTTCGGAACAACTCGGCAACATTACCCTGATAATCGCTGATTTCGTGAACATAGCGGAAAAGCTTTAACAAATCTTGCGCCTGGTCGGATTTGGCGCTGTTTTCCCAACGTGCAATTTCTTGCGGTAAAATGATGTGTTTTGGACTGTTTACTTTTTCTGACATCCGGTGCTCAATTCTGTCACTATTTATTTTGATAAGGACTCGACAACATGCGCTGCCGTCGTCGTCTGAAAGTCAATCATGTCGGGTAAATAATCGTTGTGCTCGCGCCATCGCGACAACGCTTTGCGCGTCTCTACAAAAATAATATTTTCAATCGGATCCATTTCGGCGCGCAACGCAACCAGTTTTTTAGTGTCCATGACCTGCGGCTCACTGGCTAAATCATAGAGAAGGTTTTTCTTTTGCAGAAAAATCTTGTTCATCGAATTTTCTGAATTTCGGCATTCAATCGGCACCTGGCTTGTTGCCGGCCACAGGGGCACGGCGATGCCGCAGATGGGTTCGCCGAGCACAACCCACATGGTCGCAAAATTTGGATCCTCGCCGGCGCGAACGCCGTGAATGACAACAGCGCTCACCGTATTGAACCGGTTGATGCTGTTGGCGCACCCGATATATCCGGCCGGTGCATTACCGCTGTTGCCCGAATACGGCAACGGATAGGGTTCAAATGCGATGGATGCGACGTCACGCGCACACTTTTTCACAATAACGTGATGATGGAGTTTGCGTTTGGCGCTTTCCACTTTCAGAATTTCATTCGCTCGATGGTAGCGCCAAAATTGTTCATCCGCCGTTTGCGCACCGGCAAAATGAAAATTGGCGCGCACCAGAAATCCATGTGGCGATGTCTTGAGATCAAATGGATCCAGCACAGTGCTGTTGGATTCGTAAAGCTTCAATCCGCCAAAAGCATCCAGGCAGGCGAACGATGAATTGGCGCCGATGGTTAAGGTTGTGTTTTCCATCAATCGATCAAAATCGCTCAATCGGCCGCAGGCGCCAAGCGCTTGTTTTATCAGCACAGCTTCGGAGTCGTCACTTTCACTATTTGAACTATAAACGACGGCAAAACCCGCCGTGTTCACTCCCGCATAAATTCGGCTGGAATCGTCTCCAGTCATCAACCCAAAAAAATTATAGAGCTCGCCTTGAAAAAAAACGACCGACGTCGCGGACGAATCGCTATCAAGATTTTGCCACAGGATCGGCCGCCCGTCATACATTAACCGGGGAGAGATGACTCCGATGATTCCTCCGGTGTTTGCAAATATTTGACCAACAAGGATCAAACAATAAAGCAGAACGATTTTTTGAAGGAGATGACGATTCAATTTTAACTCTTTAAAATATTGAAAGATAGACTGTTTGCCGGGACATGTCATTTTTGCCAATCAGAACGATGATCACATTTAAAGTGAAAAAAATTTAAACTGTGAGGCGAGTTTGTCTCACAACATGACCGAATTTGACTCAGATCGAGGCGTTGGCTTTCAACTCGGTGTTGCCGTACCGGTAACCTTCCGTCAAAATGTCCTTCAGATCGTCCTCGGCCAAATCTTCCTGCAATTTGCCGTTAATGGCCATGGAAATTTTGCCGCGCTCCTCGGAGACAATAATCACCATGGCATCGCTTTCTTCGGACAATGTGAGGCCGGCTTTGTGGCGCGTCCCGTATTTAATATGGCCGAAATTTTCCTCGTTAATCGGCAACAGACATTTTGCCGATTCGATGAGGTCGCCCTGGATGACGATGGCGCCGTCGTGCAGGGGCGAGCGCGGATTGAACAGCGAGACGATGAGCGCCGAGGACACCTCAGCCTGCATGATGGTGCCGCTTTCGATGATATTTCGCAAACCGGTTTCCCGCGCCATGACAATCAGGCCGCCGTAACCGGTGGCGACCAACGCTGATGCGGCTTCGACAACCTGGTCGATCACCTTGCTGCCACTCACCTTGACAAAAAATCGCACAATCCGGCTTTGACCCAGGTAGATCAGCAACCGTCGCAGTTCCGGTTGAAAAATGATGACAAAGGCGATCATCCAGACGGTGCGCAGGCTTTCAAAAATCCAGGTCATGCCCTTCATCTGAAAGAGCGGCGCAATGCCGGTGGCGATGAGAATAAGGACCAAACCGACCAACATCTGCACACCGCGCGACCCGCGCAGAAATTTATGCAATCGATAAATAATATAAGACATCACAGCGATGTCGAGCGCATCCATCACTGTGAACGGTAGAAATCCAATGTGAAACAGCGTAAAACGCAAAATCAGTCCCCAACATTAAACTTGGCTGCAATGGCATCCGCAATGGTTGCGGCGCGTTTGGTTTCTTTGACGTCATGAACGCGAACAATGTGTGCACCGTTGAGAATGCAAGCCGTCACGGCCGCGAGCGTGCCTTCCAGGCGTTCATGTGGAGGCAGCGCAAGCACATTGCCGATAAATGATTTGCGAGATGGTCCAACGAGCAGTGGTCGTCCAAACTTGAAAAATATACGTAATTCCCTTATTATTTGAAAGTTGTCTTTTAACCGTTTTCCAAAACCGATCCCGGGATCAAAAACGATCTGCTCCGGTGAAAGACCCGCGGCTGCGGTGATTTCAAGACTCTTTTCGAAATAGCGGCTTATCTCGGCCATCACATCGTCGTAAAATGGCGCCGTCTGCATGTTTTTCGGCTCGCCTTTGATGTGCATAAGCACCAGTCCGGCGTTGTGTCGCTTGACGACGTGCGGCATGTTGGGATCGAAACGGCAGCCGCTGATGTCGTTGACGATGACCGCACCCGCCCGCAACGCAGCGTCCGCAACGTTCGATTTATAGGTGTCAATCGATATTGGAATCGAAAGCACCGAGCGGCATTTTTCGATGACCGGAATGACGCGATCGAGCTCGTCCTGCTCTGAGAGCGCCTCTGCTCCCGGACGCGTGGACTCTCCGCCGATGTCAACAATGTCGGCGCCGTCGTTCTGCATTTTCAGCGCATGCGCCACAGCGCGATCGACGGACGTGAATTGACCGCCGTCGGAAAATGAATCCGGCGTGGTGTTGAGAATACCCATGATAAATGTGCGATTGGACAGATCGTACGTGCGATCCGCACACTGCCAACTCATTGGGAAAGTCATTTGTAATCTCGTACCTTGTTGAAAGCCTGCCGGCTGATATATCGCAAGTGCGCCCGGATTGTTATCTGTAGAAAGAAAAACAGAGTTGAAGAACATCCCCAACTCTGTATAGATTCTAACATATGATAGGCGCAGATTAGTCGTCTGACTCATCCGCTTCATCGTCGGAGTCGTCGCTTTGGTCTGGTTGCTTTTTCGAACCTTTTACCTTTTTCGGCTTGATCGGTTCCAGCTCTTCTCCGTTCATCAATCTTTCGATTTCCTCGCCGTCCAGGTTTTCGCGTTCAAGCAAAGCTTTGGTCATGCGGTGCAACAGCTCGATATTGTCTTTCAGCAGTTTGTCGACATCGACAATTGCCTCATCAACGATTTTGCGAATTTCCGCGTCGATTTGTTTGGCGGTTTCCTCGCTGTAATCGCGGTGTTGCGCGATCTCGCGGCCAAGGAAAATTTCTTCCTGCTTTTCTCCATAGGTGATTGGGCCGAGCGTATCGGTCATGCCCCATTCGCACACCATTTTTCGCGCCAGTTCGGTCGAGCGTTTGATGTCGTTGCCCGCGCCAGTGGTATATTCATTATAGATTAATTTTTCCGCTGAGCGGCCGCCAAGCAGTTGACGGAGCATGGCCAGACAATAGGTTTTGGAATAGTTGTGTTTCTCATCCAGCGGCAGCGTCATGGTGGCGCCGAGTGCGCGACCGCGGGGAATGATGGTCACTTTATGCACCGGATCCGAACCCGGCGTCAGTTTGGCGACGATGACATGACCGGCCTCGTGATACGCCGTGCTCTCTTTTTCTTTTTCGCTGATGAGCATGCTCTTGCGCTCGGTACCCATCACCACTTTGTCTTTTGCCTCTTCCAGATCCGACATGTCGACGCGTTTTTTATTTTTTCGCGCCGCCAGCAGAGCGGCTTCGTTGACCATATTGGCCAAATCCGCGCCGGAAAATCCCGGCGTGCTTTTGGCGAGAATGCTCAGATCGATATTCTTGGCCAACGGGATCTTTCGTGTATGGACTTTGAGAATGCCCTCACGGCCGCGGACATCGGGGCGATCGACGACGATCTGACGATCAAAACGCCCGGGGCGCAACAGCGCTGAATCCAGAACATCGGGACGGTTGGTTGCGGCGAGGAGAATAACGCCTTCGTTAAATTCAAAGCCGTCCATTTCGACGAGAAGCTGATTGAGCGTTTGCTCGCGTTCATCGTGGCCGCCGCCTAGTCCGGCGCCGCGATGCCGACCAACCGCATCGAGCTCATCAATAAAAATGATGCAGGGCGCATTCTTTTTACCCTGATCAAAAAGATCACGCACGCGCGAAGCGCCGACGCCGACAAACATCTCGACAAAGTCCGCGCCGGACATGCTGAAGAAGGGTACACCTGCCTCACCGGCCACGGCTTTCGCGAGCAGCGTTTTTCCCGTTCCGGGAGGGCCAAGCAGCAGGGCGCCTTTGGGGATTTTACCGCCAAGTTTTTGAAATTTTTCCGGCTCCTTCAAGAACTCGATGATCTCCTGCAATTCCTGTTTGGCTTCATCGGCGCCGGCTACATCATTAAACGTCACTTTGGGGAAATTTTCATTCACCATTTTAGCTCGCGAGCGGCCAAAATTAAAAATACCGCGCTGACCACCGCCGCCCTGCATGCGGCGAAGAAAATAAATCCACAAGCCGATAAACAAAACCCACGGCGCAAACTGCAACAGGATGGTCATAAAACCGGCAGAATTGGGCCGAAGGTCAATTTCAACGCTGTATTCGGTTCGCCACTTTTCCAGTGTCGCATCCTCCGGCGCCTGCAGTATTGGCACCTTGAACTTGGCGTTTTTGTCCGCGGTATTTCCGGCAGCCGTTGTCGTTCCTGTGATCAGTGTGTTTTCAACTTTCAGGCTCTTCACCTGCCCTGACTCGAGCATGCTCATAAATTCATTATAGCTGAGCACGGATTGGCTGTCGCGTTCGCCCGTAAACTGTTGCGAAATCAGCAGCGCGATGACAAAAAGTCCGATCCAGAAAATGAGTGAGCGCGACGCTTTGCCCCACTGCGGGCCGTCGGGTGTCTGGTTGCCGCCCGGCTTTTTCTGGCCGCCGGGAGACGGCTTCCGAGGCGTGGCCATGTTTAAAATATTGATGCTTTTTTGAGTTATCTTCATGTTGTGTTCGTTAACCTTTTCTCTTCTAATCCATAACATAAACCGCGGGTAAATTGCGCAAAATTTGTTTATGATCTAAACCATATCCTATAACAAATTCATCCGGGATTTCAAAGCCAACATAATCAATTTTTCGTTCGGTTTTTGCCTTGTCTGGCTTGAGGAGCAGCGTGACAAACTTGAGCGACGCCGGATTGTGAGCCGACAATAAATCATCCAAAAAATTGATCGACAAACCGGTATCCACGATGTCTTCAACAACCAGAACATGTCGGCCGGTGATATCCGCTTGAATATCCTTGAGCATCGTCACTTTGCCGGATGTGACCTGAGCATCGCCGTAGCTGGAAATTTTTAAAAAATCGATTTCGAGATCGAGTTCAATGGCGCGAACCAGGTCGGCAATAAAAACGAAACAGCCGTTCAGCGTTCCGATCATGATGGGATCTTTGCCACGATAATCGCTGGTTATTTGCTGTCCCAACTCCTTTATACGTTTGTCAAGAGCCTCCTTGCTGACCAACTCCCGAAAAGCGCCGTCATGCACTGCTCTTTCAAATACTGTTCTACTATCCACGGGTCCCGATCGTTAGTTTGAAAATTTTTGTTGTTTTGTCGGTATTTTTAAAGCGATCATCCAGCCGATAGCCGCACACCCAGACAATTGTTCCGTCACTTTCTAAAACCGGGATGCTCTGGCGCTTGTAAATCGGCACTTTTTCGTCGATAAAAAAATCGGACAACTTTTTTCGACCGGCGCCATTTACAGGATAAAAATAGTCGGCTTTATGCATCGAACGTATTACAAGTTGAGAACCGAGTCTGTCCGCATCGACGAATTCTGTCGTCGGATTTTTCTCAAAAGTTAACGGCTCCTCGTGCTTTATTATTTCCAGAAAAAGATCGTCCCACAGCTCAAAGGTTCCCTCGTGCTGTGGCAGTTTTATTTTGTGGTCCTTGGCAATGGATGGCCGAAAAACTGCCCGACCGCTGCTTTTTATCAAAACGACGTCTTTGGTGACTGGAAAAGAAGCACCGCTTTGACGTTTGCGCAGAAACGTTCGTATGCCCGCTAATTTGGCATATGTAATGTCCTGCGGATCACGATCCATCGCTGTACAAACGTGCTGTAATACCAGTCTTTGCAGAGATTTAAAGTACGTCAAAAAAGGCTCAATTTCAAGGACAAATTCTTTTTCAGCGTTTTGAGTGATACAGTGTTCAAAAGCCTGTCGTGCTGTATGATGAACGATGTTCTTACTGTCCTGGGCGCTGTCGCTCAATCGATTTAACGCGGTTATAATTTGCGGATTGAACTCATCCCGCAGAAGCGGCAGCAGCGCATGCCGGATGCGGTTGCGCGTAAAGGATTCATCCTGATTGCTGTGATCCTCCCGCCATCTGAGGCCATGCGCCACGGCATAGTCGTGCAACTCCTCGCGTTGCGCAAACAGCAATGGACGAATAAAAAAATCCCGCTGAACCGGAATGCCGCACAACCCATCCAGTCCCGAGCCGCGCATGATATGAAAAAGAACCGTCTCGGCCTGATCGTTGGCGTTGTGCGCCGTGGCAATTTTATTGAGCTGATATTTGTTGTGCATCCGTTGAAAAAAAGCGTAACGGCACTCGCGCGCCGCCATTTCGATGGATTGTTTGTGTTCGACGGCATAAGCGGCAACATCCGCCTGGTCAGTGCCTAACGACAGGTGATTCTTGCGACATATCTCGGCGACAAATTCCGCATCCAGTCGCGATTCTTGTCGCAACATGTGATCAAAATGCAGCACAACGACGTGCAGGTTCCATTCCTCTTTAAGCTGATAAAACAGATGCAAGAGCACAACAGAATCAAGCCCGCCGGAAACCGCCAAGCCGATCTTTTCATTTTTGTGAAAAAGACTTTTTTCGTGATTGAAAAATAACAATGATTTTACAAGATCGGCAGGCATTGGAAATTACATCCAAAACTTGGCGTTGTCGCGATACCAGTCGATGGCGAGTTCGAGGCCCTGAAACACATTATATTTGGGCTCGTAATCCAGCAATTCTTTGGCTTTTAAAATATCGGCTAACGAATGTTTGACATCACCGGCGCGGGACTCTACATATTTCGGTTCGATGTGAATGTCCAGCAAATCACAAATCTTGTTATACAAATCGATGAGCGATGTACGATCGCCGCAGGCAATATTGAACACCTGGCCGCACGCCTCTTTGGGCGCCTGGGAGGCAAGAATATTCGCCTCGATGACATTATCGACGTAACTAAAATCCCGGCTCTGTAGACCATCGCCAAAGATGACCGGTTGCTCGCCGCGCATCAGCGCTTTGACAAACAACGGAATCACCGCCGCATAGGCCGAGTTGGGATCCTGTCGACGGCCAAAGACATTAAAATAACGCAGGGCAATGATTTCAATATCGTACAATTCGTAAAAAATTCGGCCATACATCTCGCAAATATTTTTGGAGGCGGCATACGGCGAGATTGGATTGGGAATCATGGTCTCGACTTTGGGCAAAGTTTTCGAGTTGCCATAAACCGAGGACGATGACGCAAAGACAACGCGCTTGACCCCGGCATCCCGCGCCGCGAGAAACAGATTGAGCGTACCGGTGACATTGTTTTCGTTCGTCGTGATCGGATGCGCGATCGAACGCGGCACCGAACCGAGCGCGCCCTGGTGCAGGACAAAGTCAACATTGTGACAGGCTTCACGGCAGGTGTCCTGGTCGCGTAAATCACCCTCAATCAGCTTAAAAGATGATTTATAGTGATGGAATCCGGATAGGTTTTGCCGCAAACCGGTAGAAAAATTATCAAAAACCGTAACATCGTGGCCGCGCTGCAACAATGCTTCGGTCAAATTCGAACCAATAAATCCGGCGCCGCCGGTGACGAGATATTTCATCGTGCCCTCATGTTTGAGTGGTCAATTTACAAAAATTATGCTTGACTAACAAATACCTTCAAAATATCGTTTTGCATTCGAGTATGTTTGTGATTATCTTTGGAGGATAAAAAATTCTTTTCGAATTTGACAAAAAGCTTTAAACGCAGAGTGCAAAGGACGCAGATGAAAAAACTCTTTAACTCGTTGATCATTTTGTATCCTTGATCACTCTCAGCAAAATCGTATTTTCCCTCCGCGAACTCGACGCCCTCTGCGTTTCAGCTTTTAAAAATAAACGATTGAAATTATAACAAGGCACTCATGAACCGAAAAATAAAAACACTCGACGACCTCTTGAAACTCCGACAAACTGCCAAAGCCGAAGGCAAAAAGGTTGTCTGGACCAACGGCTGCTACGATATTTTACACGCCGGCCACGTGCTCTATCTGGAACGCTCGAAAGCGCTTGGGGATATTCTTGTGGTT
>CAYSNA010000185.1:0-10254 GCA_964432185.1 uncultured Cytophagia bacterium | reverse complement strand
CGTCGCATCGGACTCCTCTCCAAAAAGTTGTGAATTGAGGGCGAAAATATAGCCGCTTTTTTGATGAATTGACAGTGAAAAAGTTACACGATTCGCTTTGCTTTTTTGTGGCGATGATCAAAAATCCGGAAAAACACGTGCAATTGTAAAAGAAAATCCAAATTGAAGAATGGGATGCGGAAATGTACAGCGCGGGTAACCAAGTGGTCGTCCGCTGAACACGCGGAAAAACGCTGATGATGCCTTTATGCTTTCGCGCCATTCAGTGCATTCCGTGGCTTGTTTCTGCTCGATGCGTAATCTGAACCTCAAATTGGAGAATGGGACACGCATAAACACGGATTAAACGGATTCGCCCGGACTTGCAAAATCTTCATCCGATTTCAGCAGGTATGAAAATCCAATCCGTTTTTATCCGTCATATCTGCAAATCCGTGTCCGGTGTTTTCGGCTGTATAATTTTTCAAATTATGGCTTGATATCGACTCCATAGAATAGAGATTATAATGGAGAGGGGGAATCGTTCTCTTTGCTTTTTCGCAAATCATCAGCGAGTTCATCCGCAATGGTGCCTTCGTATTGCGGAACGTCTTGCAAGTAGGCTGCGCGTCCCAACATATGAGCGGCGACGGGTGCGGTGATAAAAACGAACAAAATGATCAACGCGCTGAAAATCAGCCAGGTCCAGGAAAAATAAAGAATCATCAAACCGGCCAGCATGAGGCCAATGCCAAAGGAGGCGGCTTTGGTGGCGGCGTGCATGCGGCTGAACAGATCCGGGAAACGCCAGACGCCGAGTCCGGCGAGAAACATAAAAAATGATCCGGTGATCAAAAAGATGGCGGCCATTATATCGTTCATTCGCGTGCCCCCTTTTCAATATAACGCGCAAACGCGACCGTTCCCATAAAGGCGATGAACGCCATGACAAAAACCGCGTTGAGATAGATGGTCAAGCCCGTGAGTGCGGAATAGAGCACGATCGTTCCCATGACAAACATGGTGAACAGATCGATGGCCAGCACGCGGTCCGGCAAAGACGGTCCTTTTAAGAGCCGCAAAAATGTCAAAAACAGGCCGGCAAAAAGCAGCGCAAATGAAATGTATAAGGCGATATTTAATAATGGCGATACATTAGAAATCATCGTGACATCTCCAGAATTCGATTTTCAAAACTTTCTTTGATCTCTTTTTTTATGTCGTCGATATTGTCAACATACATGGCGTGAACGTACAGCGTTTTTCGATCCGGCGAAATATCCAGACTGAGCGTGCCGGGCGTCATGGTGACGAGATTGTTAACCGCCAGCAATTGAATGTCCGATTTGACATCCAGCGGGATGGCCAAAATCGCCGGTCGCATACGATGTTTCGGCGTCAGGATATCGACAGCGATTTGAACATTGGCGAGAATAATTTCTCCCAGATAAAAAAAGAAAAAGCTGATGACGCCGAAAAATGTTCGAACGATGCTGAATAGTTTCATTATTGTGCTCCCAATACAGCGTTAATATAAAGCGATGGATCGAGAAGTTGATCGCTCGCGCGATGCGCCAGTTGTAAAAACGGCTCGGCATACAGGCTGATACCTAAAATGAGCACGGTCATAAAGAGAATCGGTACAAGCATACTGAAATACGGAGCATCTTTTTTGACGGGTGTCGGATTTTCATTCGGATCCGGTTTCCAAAACACTTCGGCCCAGATTTTTGTCATGGAAAAAAGTGTCAACACACTCACAACGAGCGCCACAGCGACAATGATCCAGCCGTCCAATTGCAGGCCGGCTTTGATCAATAAAAATTTCGCCCAGAATCCGGATAGTGGTGGAATACCGGCGAGCGAAAACGCCGAAATGATGAACAAAAATGCCAGAAAGGGCTCCGCGCGATAAAGTCCACCCAATTTTTTTAAGGCGTATTTCCCTTTAATGTGATTGACCAGGCCGCTTATGAAAAAAAGATTGGTTTTCACAACAATGATATGAATGAGGTAGAATACCGCACCGGCAATGGCAAGGCGCGAAAACAGCGCCAGGCCCATAATCATGTAACCGATCTGGCTAATGATATGGATCGATAAAATTCGACGAAAATCAAATTGTACAGCCGCACCAATAACGCCGAAAAACATGGTACATGCCGCAATCACCAACAGGATGTTATGCGTGATCGCGCGATCCCAAATGAATATCAGCGTGAATGTGCGGATGAGCGCATAGACGCCGACTTTGGTGAGCAATCCTGCAAAAACGGCCGAGACCGCAACGGGCGGCGTGTGATACGATGCCGGCAGCCAGAAATAAAGTGGAAACACGGCGGCTTTGATGCCAAAGGCGCTGAGCAGCAGCAACGAGGCGACCTGCACCAGCGTGTCATCATGCGTTTGGCTGACACGAACCGCCAGGTCGGCAAAATTGAGCGTGCCGAGTTTGCCGTAGAGAATCGCCACGGCGACGAGAAAGAATGTGGACGACAGCAGGTTGAGCGTGACATATTTTACCGCGCCTTCAATTTGCGGGCGTTCGCCGCCGAGCACCATCAGAACGAATGAGGAGATGAGCAGCACCTCGAACCAGACGTACATGTTAAAAATATCACCGGTGAGAAACGCGCCGCTGACGCCCATCAGCATAATTAAAAAGAGCGGGTAAAAACCAAATTTATGGCGTTCCGCATCAACGCTGTGCCAGGCGAAAATACTGACGGCAAAACCGGTGACGCCGGTGAGCAGCACCATGATGGCGGAAAAAATATCGACAACAAAGGTGATACCGTAAGGCGCCGGCCAGTTGCCGATCTGCGCCACCTGGATGCCGTGCCGCACAACAACGTTCAACAAAACCGCGGATACGGCCAGCAAGGCAGCGCTGCCCAGCACGCCCATAATTTTGCCAAGCCGTTTCGGCACGGCCAGCGATATGATGGCCGAAATCAGCGTTACGAGGATTGGGGAGACGATCAAAAAGTTCATTGGTCGGTGTTCCTCATCTGTTTCAGGTCATCGGTTCCTACGGTTTTATACGCCCGGTGCATGAGCACCATGGTAAACGCCAGCACGCCAAAACTGATGACGATGGCGGTTAAAATCAGCGCTTGCGGCAACGGATCAACATACGGCGAGATCGGCAGCGTTTGTCCATCCGGCACAATGGGCGGATTGCCTTTTTCATAACCGCCAATGGTAAAAATGAACAGGTTGGTTGCCTGGCTGAGCAGCACAAGTCCGAACACCAGTTTGACGATGCTGCGTCTTAGCAGCAAATAAATCGCCGCGCCAAACATGACGCCAATGATGATGGCAAATAACGCGGTCATTTCGATTCCTCCGATAACGTGAACACGATCGTCAAAATCACGCCAACAACAACAAGATAGACGCCGGCATCAAACAGCAGCGGTGTGCCAAAGTGCTGTTCGCCAAGGAGCGGCAGATGCAGGTCAATCCACAGGCCGGTCATCAGCGGCTTGCCCAAAGCCAGGGATAGCATCACGCTAAAAAGCGCCACGCTTAATCCAATGGTGATCAAGGTGCGCGTGTCAATGCGCAATTTGCCCCTGGCCTCCTCCAAACCATAGGCGACGTTGTACAGAATAAACGCTGACGCCGCCACGAGGCCGCCGATAAAACCGCCACCCGGCTGGTTATGTCCGCGCCAGAGGATGATGAGCGAGATGATCAAAAACGGCCAGAGCAAATGTTTGGCCGCAATTTTCAAAATATGCGATTGCATTTAATGTTCCTTTGTGCCAATTTTGAGTTTAAGAAGCGCGTAAATGCCCAGAGCCGCCACAGCGAGTACGGTGATTTCACCCATGGTGTCAATGCCGCGAAAATCAACCAGAATGACGTTGACAATGTTGTGACCGTGCGCTTTTTTGACGCTGTTTTCGATGAAATAGGGTGAAATGTTCGGCAGCTTGGCCGCGCTGCTTTTGATGAACACCAGTGACATCATCAATATGCCGACGAGCGCCGCGATGATGCCGTCGCGCAGACGAGTTTGTTTTTTAGAATACTCGTGAAACTCGGGCAGACGGTACAGCAACAGGACAAACAGCACCACGGTCAGCGTTTCAATGATGAGCTGGGTGATCGCCACATCCGGGGCGCCGTGCAAAATATAGATCAGCGCCACGCCGTAGCCAATGACGCCAAGCGAAATGACAGCGGTTAAACGCCCGCGCGCTTTAACAACCGCGAACGAGGCGATGATCATCAATATGGCTATACTGAAATCAATAATGTGAAAATCCTGGAAATTGATATTAAAGTCGAAATTGTGCGATGAAATCACCAGCGTCCACAGACCAATGAGCGTAACGGAAAAAACGGTGATCAAATAAAAACCAAGATTGCCGTTTTGCAGCAATCGGGTGATACGATCCGCCAGCGCCAGAAATTTATCCAGGCCTGTTTTAAACAAGGTTGATGGATAAAAAGCCGCGGCCTTTTGAACGGCGCTTTGGATGGTGACAAAATGATTGCGAATAAAAAACAAACCAACGCCGATGGCCAGCGTGATGATACTCAAAATCAGCGGCAAGCCGATGCCGTGCCAGAGTTTGAGTTTGACGATAATGTCATCCGCAATGACGGCGGAAACTGCCGGCGTGAAAATGGGTTTTGAGACGAGACCCGGAAATACACCGAGAACCAAACCGGCCGCGGCGGCGATCAATGGGCCGAGCCACAGGCCAACCGGACCTTGATGGACGTGTCCCAACTTTTCATGTTTTTTGCCGAGAAACGGGCGGATGCCGACGATAATCGCCACGGTCACATTCACCGCGTTGGCAAAAACACCGGCTATGCTGAACAGAACGACCAATTCCGTGGCGTGCAATTTGGCTTCATAAACAAGTTCTTTGCCGATGAAACCAAAAAACGGCGGCACACCGGACATGGAAAAGGCGGCTAAAAACGCCGCTATGGCAGTGAGCGGCATATAGCGTCCCAGGCCGCTGAGCAATGTCACATCGCGCGTGCCGGCCTCGTGATCAATGGCGCCGGCCACCATAAAGAGCGAACCCTTGTAGAGTGAATGCACCAGCAAAAACACCATTGCGGCTTTGACCGCGAGGCTGGTATCGAGACCGATCAGCATGGTGATCATTCCCAACGCCGAAATGGTGGTGTAGGCGAGCAATTTTTTTAGATCGCGCTGCGGCAGCGCCATGGCGGCCCCGAGGACCATCGTAATACCGCCGATCAGAGGCAGCAGCGTATGCCACTCAACGGTACCGCCGAGTACCGGACGCATTCGCGCCAGCACATAAATGCCGGCCTTGACCATGGTCGCCGAATGCAAATAAGCGCTCACCGGCGTGGGAGCCGACATGGCGCCGGGCAGCCAAAAATGAAACGGGAACTGCGCCGATTTTGTAAAGGCGCCCAGAGCCACCAAAATAAAAATCGGCAGGTAAAGCGAACTGCTTTTGATGAGTTCAGCATTGGCTAGCAGATCGGTGAATTCATAACTGCCGGCGACAAGGCGCATCAGAATGATGCCCGCCAGCAAGGCCAGGCCACCACCGCCGGTAATCAGCAGCGCCTGCAATGCCGACCAACGCGATTCTGCTTTATCATGGTTCCAACCAATGAGCAGGTAGGAGGTCAAGCTGGTCAATTCCCAAAACACAAACATGCTGAACAGATTGCCGGCCAACACAACGCCGAGCATGGCGCCCATAAACAGCAGAATAATCATGTAAAATCGGCCAACATATTCATTGTGATGGAAATAGGCCGAGGCATACAGCATAATTAAAAAACCGATAAAGCTGATGATGAGACCGAACAGCACGCTCAAGCCGTCGATGTAAAACATTAACGATATGCCGAGGGAGGGCAGCCACTCGAGTGCCGGCAGAAACGTTGCGCCGGAACTCACCGCCGGTACAAAGCGCAGCAATAGTATAAAAATGGCCGCCGGGAAACCCGCCAATACCCAACCCCACGCGCTGTTTTTGCGCACAACAAAGGGCGATAAAAGCGCTGTTGGAAATATGGCCAAAAATGTGTACAGTAATTCCATAGTTTGTTTTCGCTATGAACAATTCGTCGTTTAATTTTCAAACAAAACAGAAAAGACCTCATACCTATTCCAAAGGTAAACAAGAACTAGACAATTTTTGCTTTTTCCGTCTGTTTTTCTCGTTCGTCGTTTGAGTTGTTTACATCATTCCACATGTTCGAGAGGTGTTGTATGAAAAAAATGATCGTAGTACTGGTTGTTCTCCTTTTGGTCTTATCGTGCAGCCGGGATAAATCACCATCGGCGCCTTCCGGGATGACGCCCGTCATTTGTTACGGCACATCATTTGGAGAATGTCTTGGTTATTGTCAAAGAGATATGGTTATTCAAAATGGACTTGTGTTGTTCACCAAATCCAGTTGGCAGCCGGATTATCCTGATTTGACCATCGCACGCGAGCTGACGACAAAAGAGTGGGCGCAATTATTAAAAAATATTGATTGGCCCGAATTTCAAAAATTGCCGGACATCATCGGCTGTCCTGATTGCGCGGATGGCGGGGCCGAGTGGATCGAGCTCAAATATCCGGATGTCTCCAAAAATGTGGTGTTTGAATACGGCACATCCCTTCAAGGTCATGAGGCATTGCTGCAACAATTGCGCGGGATTTTTTCCCGTATGGAGGCCGCACTGACTGCGGCGGAAGGGCCCGAGCTTTAGTCAACCGTCGTTGTTCAGCAGTTTTTCAATGATTTTGCCGTTTGCTCGTGGAAAGGCAAAATTGGATAATTCCTCTTTTGCCACCCATTGCCAATCCTCGCATTCGATGGCTGTGGGTGCGCCGCTAAGGTACTCACAGTCGTACGCGTGCAGCGAAATGGTAAAATGCGAATACTGATGGTCGATCGTGGCAAAATGATTTTTGACCGTCACATCAACTCCGAGTTCCTCCCTCACTTCCCGGATGACCGCCTGTTCGTGCGATTCACCGTCCTCTACATGACCGCCGGGAAATTCCCACAATCCGCCGAGCATGCCGTCCGTTTTACGTTGATCGATGAGAATTTTATCGCCCTTCCACACTATGCCGACGGCAATGTGCTTATGCGGCCTTTGTTTTTTTGGAGATTTAACCGGATACTCGGTTTGATCGCAGTGGCTCTGCGCCTCACAAAATTGGTTCACCGGACACAACAAACATTTTGGCGATTTTGGCGTGCAGATCATTGCGCCCAATTCCATGATCGCCTGATTGTATGTGCCGGCTTGCCCGTGCGCAAAAAGTAGATCGGCTTTGTGCAACACAAGTTGTCGACCTTCCGTGGATTTGGGATCAACATCAATTCGAAACAAACGGCTGATCACGCGATTGACATTGCCGTCAATGACCGGCATATCCGCGCCAAATGCGATGCTCATGATAGCCGCGGCCGAATAATCACCGATGCCCGGCAGACTTTTTACATCCTCAGCGCGAGTTGGAAAATCGCCGTTAAATTGTTCAACAATCACCTGTGCCGCTTTGTGCAGATTTCGCGCGCGTGCGTAATAGCCAAGCCCTTCCCATAATTTGAGCACCTTGTCCAAATCGGCGTGCGCCAAATCGTCTACTGTTGGAAAAGCCTCCACAAATCGATTATAATAGGGGATAACCTTTTTAACCTGCGTCTGTTGCAGCATGATTTCAGAAATCCAGATATTGTATGGATCGCTGGTCTGCCGCCACGGCAGGTCGCGGAATTCCTCTTCGTACCAGGTGATGAGATTGGTTTGGAATTTTTGAATGTCGGTTTTTTTCTGCAAGGCTTGGTATTCGATTTTATCTCGCGCCAAGTCGCCAAGACGCAAAGAGATTTAGAGGGAACATTAGCGGCTTTGCGTCTTGGCGCGAGAATTAATTTTTAATGGGAAAAATTAAATCTGCGGTTTGATGACCACAGCGCCAATTTCCGCCAGTTTGCTTTTTAACTTTTCGAACATTTTCTCATCTTCGTACATGCCAACGATGGCGCCGCCGGAACCGGAGAATTTGGCGCTGGCGCCGACCGAACGGGCCAAATTGACCATTTCCAGGTTCATTCGACTGATGGGAAAGATTTCCCGGCGCTTGTCAAAGTTATCATTCATGATTTGGTGCAATTTTTCCGGCTGGTGACTGAGCAGCGCCTCTTTTGCCAATTCGGCGCGTTCAGCAAAATATTTCATGCCTTCAATCACCGCCTTGTCGCCGGCCTCAAAACGGCCGCGCAATTTACCGTGCGCAATGCCGGAAATCTCGCTCAAATCGGAAATGTAGGCGATGTAAATCGGCGGCAGCAAATTGGGATCAATATTTTCATAATTGCCGTAACCCTGAGTGTCCATCAACTTTTTATCAAAATCCATGTACACCAGGCCCTCGTAGGTTTGCACGACACGATCCTGCAAACCGGCGGAAATGCGCAGTTCATCCGTTTCGACGCTCAGGATCAAATTGGGGACCTGCGGTTTGGGAATTTCCACGCCGTAAAACGTCATCAACGCGCGGATGGTGGCGGTGACAATGGCGCTCGATCCGGCCAAACCAACCTGCACAGGGATGCTGGAATTATATCGAACCGTAAAGTTTTTATCGGCCAGAACAATGCCTTTTTCCGCGCAATAATCATAAAACTTTTTCGCTGCGGCTTTGATTAATCGGATACCGCCATAATAGCCGTGGTGATTCACATCTTTTACCAGATGTTCGAGATTGGTAAAATAGGAGTGATCCCGATCATTCGGCAGAATTTCCAAATCCGGGGTTTCGTACATGGTCACTTCGGCAAAAAAGTTCTTAAAAGTGACTGATAGCGTTTTGCCAAAATAGCCGTCCGATGGATTTCCCGCCAAACCGGCGCGGCTGTAAGCTGTGGTGCGGACAATCATTGTATGCCTCCAGGTTGAACTATTTCAAAGGGCGAAATATACAAATTTCGTGTTAAAGTCGAATGAAAAAAATGGTATTAATCGTTTTTTCTTTGTCTCAGGCTGAATGATCCGATGACCAGTTCATCCATGGCTGTATTCAACAGCATGTTTATCGCCTCCTGCGGCGAATGAACGATCGGTTCGGCATGGCGGTTCAAGCTGGTGTTTAGGAGCAAAGGGACACCCGATAAAGCGTAAAAACGTTCGAGCAGTTTTCGGAACGGTCGATAAAAATTCTTGTCCACCGATTGCGCGCGCGCTGTGCCGTCAACGTGCAGGACCGTATTCAAATCGTGCTGAACATATGACTTGGCGCGATAGACGCGCGTCATGAACGGACTGTTGGCGAAATCAAAAAACAGGTCGCTGCCGTGCTCCGCCAATACGCTCGGCGCGATGGGGATCCACGTTTCCCTTTTTTTGATCTCGGTCATCTTTTTTTTGATGATCGGTTTGCGCGGATCGCCAAGCAGACAACGGTGTCCGAGGCTGCGGTGTCCGTACTCCTCGCGGCCCTGAAACCAGCCGACCACCTGTCCTTGAGCGAGCCGTTCGGCGGCGTAGCTTGGTGCATCGACAAGGTGCTGAACGTGCAGTTTATCGACATAGGGCTGCAGCGCTTTTTCAATCTGTTGATCGGAATATTCGATGCCAAGACCCATGTCGGACAACGCGTGTCGAGGCGTCTCTCCGGTTTTTTCCCGATAGACCTCCAGCATGGCGCCGATTGTTGTCGAACCATCTCCGGCGTGCGGATGGACAAATATGTTATCGATACAATTCGAATTGGCCAGCGCACTGTTGATCTGAACATTAAGGAACGTCCCGCCGGTCAAGACCAGATCTTTAACATTATAAAGCACGCAATAATATTTCAGCATTTCGCTGATGTTTCTTTCCCACAGCCTTTGCGCTGCGGCCGCCACATGCTCCGGGCCATGCGCGTCGATGAGCTCGACGAGCTGCCGGCCGCTTTTGCTGCCGAGAAAAACGTTGGCTCGCGGCGACATGATATAATCCACCCAGTGATCATACTTTGTCCAGCCGCCGCGACGAAAGCGGGTGGTCTGGCGCCGTAGCGCGTCGTAACACAGTTGATGATCGCCGGTTTTGGCCAAACCCATGGTTTTGCCTTCCTGCGCCATATAATTAAAACCAAGCGCCACGGTGACGCCGGAATAAAAACAACCGGTCGCGGGCATGGGGATGTCATCGATGAATGTTATTTTATCACCCTCACACAGATAGACAGCGCCGGCGACATTGCGGCCGTCCGCGTGCGGCGCAAATCCGCCGCGGCCATGTTGCCGAACTCCGGCGCAAAGGTG
>CAYSNA010000184.1:0-10314 GCA_964432185.1 uncultured Cytophagia bacterium | reverse complement strand
ATCGTTTTTACCTCAGAGTTAACAACAAACTTTTGCTCGGTGCTTTCCGCGGGAAGCAGTTTTTCTGCCGTACCCGCCTGCGCCCAGGCTGTGAATATCACCTCCGAGCTGTTATTGACCGACGCTTTGATCGAATGCGTGCCGCCGGTAATAAATTTGTAAATCGCGTCGGCGTGGCCATAATGGTCTGTCGCCTGGTAATCGCCGTCAACAAACTCGCCGGCGCCGATGATTGTTGTATAGCGCACAAGCTTGTTGTTTTCCGACCAGACCGGGATGCCGCTTTGATCAACCACACGCACCACAAAAGGTTCCGACAGCGCTTGGCCAACCTGACCTTCCAGGTTATCGCCGGACACTTTTGTCAAAACATATGGCAAAACGGGCCGTCGCGTTTGACCGGTGAACGTCAGTTTAATATCCGGCTTGTTGGGATTACTTAACGAGGCCTCAACCACATGCGCTTCCTCATTAGCCGTTCCCATTACAAGTTGAATGGAGGCACGGCCCAGCGAATCGGTGCTGATGAATGCATTTTTCTTTGAGGCGTTTGGCCCTTCGAACGAACCGCTGCCGGCGATGAGGGCAAATTTCACTTCGGCGGAGTTGGCGCTGACTAGGTTGTCATAAGCATCGGTCACCTGGACGGTCAACGGTTTCTTCAGGATGGCGCCGATGTTGCCGACAAACTGATTGGTCTGCCCCGGCAATAAGGTCATCTTGGCCGCTGTATTGTGGGTAACCTGCACGCTAATGGTGGCGATTTGAAATGCCGAATTTTCCTCTAGTTGCGCGCCAATGCGAATGATTCCGGCTTTGGTGGTCGTCACGCGACCGTAAGCAAATCCGTCGTTATCCGTCGGAGAGGGTGGCTGGGTAAAATTCACCTGCGCATCCGGTGAGGTCAGTTTGAGTTTATACCCATTTACCGGATTGCCAAACTGGTCGCGCAAACTAATTTGCACAATGCCTTCTGTACCGGCGGTGAGTGCGCTCATCACCTTGAGGCCGGAGGAATCCGCGAACGGCCCCGCCGCTTTGACCGTAGCAATGACCGAATCCGGCGAACCAACCAGCCCACCGCCGTTCACAACCAGCACCGCTCGGCCAACGCGCGAGCCAACGTTCCAGGTCTCCACCGCATTGCTGCCGTCTTGTCCGGTTTGCCGCGTACTGAAGGTATTACCGGTGGATTTTAATGTGCCTTTACCGGATTTAACGCTAAACGAGATCGTATGATTGGGCACGCGCTCACCACCGGAGGTCGCGTCAAACGCGCCAACCTGAACATCAACCTGGGCGTTCGCCTGCACGGTGATGTTTTTATTGCTGAAAATTTGCATGCGCTTCGCGGCCGGCGCTTCACCAATGATTTGAATCCACGCCCGAATGGGATCCTGATTGGCACGTTCAACCTTGATTTCGACCTGATTCACCGTCACCGTGGTGATGGCCGGTTTAAACAGCACCTCGGCAAAACCGCTGCCGTCGCTGTTCAAGGTAAGCGTTCTTGTTTCATTGCCCTGCGCATCCACCAAAACACCTTTTTCATTATCCGCGTCCGGTTTGGTGACAGTGAATTTGACCGGTATATTGGTCGTGGCATTCTCCCATCGATCCGTCACCTGAACCCGAATGAGCAGCGGCTGATAGGCCGTGGCTGTGAGCGGATTGGATTCCGGTTGAATAATTTTGATTTTATCCGGCGAACCGGTTGTGGTTCTCGCATTAAAATATAATGGCGAATGTGTCAGCGGAGCGCCGTCAAACGAACTTGTAGCTTCGAGTTTGTGATCGCCCGGTGTGGTGCCGAGTTGCCACGTCACTTGCGCTTCGCCGTTGGCCGTGTTACGCGTCACTTGCGTCTTATTTTCCGGCAGCAGCGCGCTCGTACCCTGCGTCACTTTAAAGGTGATCGGCTGTTGAACATTGACGGCATTGCCATAAAAATCCATGATTTTAACGGCCGGGTACTTGACAATCGGATTGGCGCCGAGCGTCTCGTTCCACACACTGTCGTTTTTAAAGGCCATCATGGATGGATTGCCAGGCAGCGCGGTGATGAAATAGTGCGTTTCCAGATCATCACCCGGTACTTTGATTTTTAACGTATCGCTAAAACTTTTCGCCACAGTGCCGAGCTTGTAAGTGACGCCCGCGCGGCCATCGCTATTGCTGGTTTTTTCGACCGATGCCATGCCGTCCACTTCTGCGTTTTTACCGTGTGCCTCAAAGACAATTTTACGGTTGGGCACCGGATTATTGTTCGCATCGAGCAGTTGAATATTGAACGGCGTCGGCATCAACGTGGCGACTTTGCCGCTCTGGCCGTCAGCCGATTCTTTTTCAAGCTGCGTCGGCGCGCCCGGCAAAACCGTGCCGACAAATTCAACCGGACTGCCGACTAACGGAGTGCCGTCCGGTTTGGAACCGCTGACCAGTAATCTGTTGACGACCGTGACGCTGCTGCCCATTTTATAGGTGATGGTGGCCTCGCCTTTGGCATCCGTTTGCAGCGTGAGCTGCGAAGCATAATTGCCGCTCGGCTGTCTGATGCTGCCGCCGGTGGCTTGGAAAATGACCGTGTGATCCGGTTTGTTATTGTCCCACGTATCGGTCACCAAAACGGTGATGGGCACAGTACTGCCGGCCTGGCCGGAAAAAGCGGTTTTGCTGATGGCTTTGAGTTTTCTCGCCGCCGCCGGTGTGGCGTTGGCAACAAATTCAACCGCTTCTACCTCCGGATAGCCTGGCAATGTGACGAGTACCCGTTGCTCACCGGAGCTGTAACCGAGCGTCAATGTCGCCTCCGCGATTCCATCACTGTCGGTCAAGTCAATGAATTCCGGTGAATTTTCAAACAACGATGAAAGGCCTGGAGCCACTTTAAATTTCACCTGCACACCAGCCGCCACCTTTTGGCCGAACGGATCGAGCACACGAACTTTGAACGGTGACAAGACGGATTGCACCTGTTTGGTTTGATTGTTCCCCGCGGCTATTTCAATGAATTGCGGCAGCGGCGGATCAATGGTTAAATTAAAGATGCGATAATTTTGCGTTGGTAATTGCGGAACTTCAAGATATTCGGCTTTGATTTGTGTTTGGCCGTACATGGCACCGGCTGTATAGGACACTGCCGCCACGCCGTCTTTGTTCGTCAATACATCAATTTTTGCCGATTGTGTTGTGGAGCCGGTGCGACCTTCAAAATTGCCATCGCCGTTGACCACGGAAAACCGCACGCCATAACCTGCAATACCGTTACCGTATTGATCTTTGATCATCACTTTTAACGAATCGTAGAACGTTTTTCCGGCGCCCTGGCGCTGCTGATCGCCGCCAGAAATGGCAATCTGGTACGGATCGTCCGGCGTGGCCGTGGTGGTGAATTCAAGCGGCGCGCCGTTGAGCGTCGCATTGACGCGCACGATATGCGCATTTTCACCGGCTTTGGTGCCGATCTTCCAGTGGACCCTGGCCAGACCGTACATATCCGTCGAATCAACAAGACTGGTGTACCCATTGTTCAATGTGCCGTTACCGGCGATGATTTCAAATTCGACCGGATAACCATGGTACGGGTTTCCCTTTTGGTTCAGCACGCGCACCTGCAAGGATTCGGCGATGGTCGAGTTGACGCTGGTGACAAAATGGTTGTTGTTATTCACTTGAACAAGATCGAACGGTATTGTGCCTTCCTCGGCCACACCTTTGAACGTCAGGTGTTCAACATCGGGGAAATTATTCAAGTAGGCGTCAATTTCGGTGATCTGTTCGTAACCGAGTTTGAGATACGCGCTGGCAATACCGTCGTCATCTGTGTTTTCTTTGGCAAGTTCGCTGCCGCTGAAACGGCCGTCGCCGCTCACGACTTCAAACATCACCTGTTCGCCGCGGCGCGCATTGCCGTATGTATCCAGCACTTCAACCTGGAACGGAACCTCCAGGTCTTTACCGGCTTCACCCTGAATGATATTGTCCGATACCGCAGCAAACGATGCCGGCGACCCGCCATTGACGAGGATCGGATTAAATTCGATCCAGTTCTCCGGCGTCGGCACTTCATCAGAACGCGCCTCGATGACGATTTCACCCGCTTGCGTGCCAAAAATCACTTCTGTGGAGACGATGCCTTTGTTGTTCGTCACGTTGGCGAACTGCGGCGTGCTGCCGCCTTCACCGGTCGGCGTGAATCCGGCCTGTTGGGTGAATAAAATTTTGTCGATGCGGGTGTTCGCTTCGCGACCCTTGAAATAGAGCGTGTGAAAACCCTCGCTCAAATAAATGCCGGAGCGGCGCGTGCGATCGTTCCAGCCCCATTCGGCGCCAATGTCCGAAAGGTCCAGTTTGGAGGCATCGCTGCCGAGCGTGCTCGGATCATCAATGGCAAAAAAGATTGAATTCGAGGTGCCGTCCGGCGCATAGGCGCGCACGAGGAAATCATATCGGCCTTCGCAAATCCAGAACGAATAGGTCGCCAGCCCTTCGCCATTGGTCCGCGAATAAATAAACCGGCCGTTCGACGCGTTCGGATCACTCGTCGACACCATGGGCGATTCAATAATGCCGGACTCGGCTTCTATATAATAATGGCCGTTAAAATCGCCGCAGACATCGTCGGCGCTCAAGGTCGCGTCAACGCCGGAGACGATGTTAAAGTCCACCGCCACATTGGCGACGCCGACGCCGTTGAGATCGAGCACCTGAACGGACAGCGGCGAGCCGAGCGGTTTATCCACTTCGCCATACATTGGCTGTTCGCCAAAAATGACCATGCGCTCTGGCTTAAGCTGCGGAATTTTAATACTGTAATTATCCACCTCGGGTCCCAAACCGCCATGCAGGACGAGTCCCGAATAGAGAATTTGACTGGTCGTGCCGTACTTTTTATCCGGATCCTCTACGATGCCGATCGAATTGCCGTTGACCTTGACTTCAAACGAATTCGCGGTGGGATTATTGCGATAGACGACCGACAGCGTGTCACCTGAACCGGGCTCGAACGAGGCCGTTCCATTGGCAATGGCAGTGGTAACGACTTTGCCGCTAATAATGGGGTAAAGTCCGATGCCATTATACACCTTGATCATGTAGCCGTTGGCGATGCGATAATCGTCGGTATCTAAAAGCATGGCCAGGCCGATGCCGCCGATGCCGAGGCCGCTGGCATAGCGCGCGCCGGCCTCGACAAATTCTGCCTGTGGCGTATATTTGATCGAATCGAGAATGGCCAGTTTAGCCCATCCCGACGCCGAATCCGTGTTCTTAAGCACGCCGTTTGACACTCTGTAGGCGGGATCAGCGTTCCAGCCCGGAATGGTTGAACTGCTAAATTCATCCACAAACGTGATGCCCGGCTCCGGCAGTTCATCCGGCGTTGTGATCGCCGGGAAAAAGCTGATGCTGCTGACGTTATTCTTTTGATCATACGTGCGAATGGCAAAATAGTAGGTACGGCCGCCAAGAATACCGTCGCTTATTTTTGTATCTTCGCGCCCGCTGGATGGCGAGTTTTTGCCGGGACGACGCAACGACACCAGCGTACCCGACTCAAAATTGGAAGTACTGATTTGCCGGTCAACCATATAGCGCAATTCGTACAAGTTGGTTATGCCGCCGCCGTTATCATTCGGCGTATACCACTCCAGGTAAATGGACGGCTCGTTCGACGGTTTGGCCTCGTACACGGTAATTTTGTTGGGGGCGCTGGTATCACTCGGATTGTTGATGATCGCCTGGGTGACTCGTGAATATTCCTCGGCCATTCGTTGATAACCGGAGGTCACCGGGTGGATGTTGTCGGCGAGTTCACTGGTGTAGACGAACGAATTCATGTCGACAATAACGGCTTTGCCGCTAACGTCGTTGTTGAAGAACATGCTCTCGATTTCTTTGTTGTAATCATAAATTTTCGCGATGTTCATCTTGTTGTCGTCGAGCTTGGGGATGATTTTACAGACCAGAATAGCCCTTACGCTCTGGTGTTTGCCGATGGTATTGATGAGTTCGCGAAGATTATAGGATGGCGTATAGGGTTGCGTGTATGGGCCGACAATATCGTTGCTGTTGACGTTATTCGTACCGACATGCAGGAGGATCACTTCGGGATTATGGTTATTGAGCGCCGTTGTGATGTCCTTTTCACCGCCCGGCAAAAAGGCCTCGATCTTGGCGCCGCTTTTAAAGTGACCGTTGAGGCCGGGCGAGGTGCCCTGCACCACGTCATCGCCGACAAAAACATAGTTCGAGCCGAGCATGTTTTTGAGATAACCTCGATAGCCTTCACCGTCAGTTTTGGTGATCGGATCTCGTCCCGCGGTAATCGAGTTACCCACCGGCATGACTCGGGTTTGTGCATGAGCCGCTTCACTGCCGATTCCAATGAGCATACCGAGCATGAGCAGCGCAATGATAGTCCGTTCTATATGTCGATTCGACAAAATGAATCCTCCAAAATAAGTATATCGCGATAGAATGAATCAAACGGCCATTTGCAAAGAGCATACCCAATCGAAAGATTCTTTTTTGAAAAAGACAGAAAAAAGAGCCGTTTAAGTGCATTAAAAACAGCTTGAATTCATCGTGATGTCGATGGGAACGTGATGGGGTGAAAAATAGCGAAAAACATTCAAATGAATGTTGTTCCAGCCAAAAACAGCTTGAATCAGGTGCGAACAAAAGTGAGAAAATGGATTTTCGGAGGGATTTTAAAAAAATGGGACACGGATTTTAACAGATGGAACGGATATACACGGATTAACAACGCAAGTCATTGCGAAGGAGCGGAGCGACTGAAGCAATCGCCACGAATTGCATCGCCTTGGCAGGAAATGGTTTTGTCACTTTGATCCTTCCAAGGACATAAAAGTCATTGCGAACAGATTCTCGTTTTTTGAGAATCTGCGTGGCGATCTCCCGAAAAGTAGTTGCCCTTTTCAAGGAGATGGCTTCACTCCCAGCCAAGCGCGCGGGATCTTGTGCATTGACTTTTCTTTTTATTGGAATCCAAATTGTTTTGGATTCTAAACTCGTAATGACTCTTTGTTTTCGCAGTTTTGAAATCCGCTGAAATCGGTTCTATCCATTAAAATCCGTGTCCCATTATCTCTTATTGCAGCGCCACGATCACCGAAAAACCGCACTCCCGATAGCCATTCTCCAGGCGCGCCAGCATTTTGTTGAATCCCTTTTCCAGGTAGACTTGGCGAAATCCTTCATCCGGGCGCCACTGCTTGAGGTTGTTGCCGCTCTGCCAGACTTTGATGTCGTTGATCCAGAAATCGAGCCGGTCGTCGCTGCCAAAGGCCATCCAGACGGTCATGTCGTTTTCGCAGTAGAGTTCGGTGTAGGCGTAATAAATAGCGTATTCATCAAAATGAATCGGTTTGATAAAATGAGTTGAGGATGAACAATACTCCCAGCGCATGGGGCCGTTTTTGCCGATGTACTCTGCGTCGAGATCAATGATGGTTTCCGGCGGAAACACATCGTCGATGTGTGCGCGGTGCGAGTTGGGAAACGGCCCGATCATGTACCAGCTGTCGATATAGAACGATTGCACCGGTTTTCCGGTTGAGCTGATTTTGCGCCCGTAATGCAACATGGACAGGCGGATGGCCGGCGGCGTTCCGGCGGCATTTTGGGAGAATGAAACGGACTGATTCGGATGTTTCATCAAAAACATATCACGCGATAAATCCTGCACCTGCTGCCCGCGCGGTCCGGCGAGTTGTGTTAGCCGCTCGCGCGTGCTCGTCTCACGCCGAAGGGCAAGGGTCACATCCGTCACGCCGCTGTCCGACACGCTCGTGCGCGTCTGTACGGCTTTTTGCCGCATGGCCTGAATGTCCGCCAAAATGAGATCCATATCGCGCGCCGCCACATCGAATGCCTTTTTATAATCACCAAAATCCTGCGTTGTGCTCACCTCGTCGGGAAAATCGTACGCCCGATCGTCGTCAAAAAGGCTTTTTTCGTTTGCGAGTTGGTGATAGGCGCTGCTATACGATTTATTTTGAATCAATGCCAGTTCGGCTGCGCGCGCTTCCTTGTACACCTGCGCCGTTTCGTCATGGCGCTGCTGCGCAGTCTGCGACAAGCCGGCTATATCCCGTTGTTGAGAACCGCTATGCTGCTGCCGTTGGGCAAAGGGTGTCCGGGGCAATTCGTTTCGCAGGGTGTTTTGTGCGCGCTTGATATTCAGAAGTTCTTTTCGCGCCTCTTTTTGCGCCTCCTCGGCCCTGTGCGGATCATGCGCGCTGATGTTTTTTTTCGCCAGCGCTGTGAGGCGTTGTTTCGCCGCCCACCGTTTTAAACCTGATTTTTCGTTTCCCAGATTTTTTTCGATCGCCGGGGACTGCCGATCCATCGATTTTCTATATCGGTTTAATGTCAACTGCGAGGTCAATAATTCGTTTTCTGCCTGGTTCTGCAGGCTTTTGATATGATCGATGTGCCACAAAAGCGTATCGTTATTGAACCAGGTCAGCAGATTGCGCAATTCATCAAGTCGTTCATGGCTCTCCTGCAGATGAGTGCGAAGCTGTTCGATATCCCGATTCAACTGTTTGAGTTGCTGCCGGGCGAGGGACAGATGCGGCACGGCCTTTTCAACGTTTTTTGCTTTAATATGATTTTGTATCGTTCGCTGCAAACTTTGCAAACTGTCAAACGCCAGACCGGCCGTTGTGAAGGACTCCTCGATTCTGTGCTGCAAGACCTCAACATCGTGCGTTCGTTGCGGCACTTCTGCGCTTAGGCGCGTCTGCATTTTTTCTTCGAGGTCTTGATATTGCCGAACGCGCCGATTGCGATGTTCGACCAGTTCGTTGTAGACCTCGTCCATGCGCTGCATTTTCTGCTGCAATTGAGTCGTGTACTGCTCATCAAATAAACGTTTTTGCGTGGCGATCTGTTTCTGCTGCAACGGCGTCTGTTTTTTTGTAAACACCTGCGGCGCGATCGTCGACAAAATCAGCAAGAGCAGCACATGCCCAATCACCGAAAAGGCGATCCAGCCGGACATGCTGTTGTCAGAACTGTTGTATGTCGTCTTTGGTGTGGATGCCATAGTTCGATAATCCTTCAAACGCACATAAATCTAAAAGTTGAATGAGGTATTGACTTTCGGCGTGACGATCGATATCAATGATTAGATGTTGATCAGGTGTATCGAGCCCGATCTCCCGCAGCCGCTCGTGCAGTTGCGTGGTGCTCACTGGTGCGCTGTCGATAAAATACTGCCCGTCCGTGTTAATCGTCAAACGAACGGCGCCGGACGTCACCACCGGTTTTGCCGCCACGGCCGGTTCCGGCAGTTCAATTTTGAGCTGTTGCTGAATTTCCATTTGAATCTGTTCTTCCAGAGAACGCTGCTGCGCCTCAATGACCTCGCGTTTTAAGGTCGTGGCGACGAGGAAAAAAATCAGCAGCAAAAAGACACAATCAATGAGCGGCGCCAGATTAATGTCCAGCGGCAGTTCATTTTCAATTTTGACGCGCATGGTAATCCTCCCCGTTCATGAACCAATCATTGATGATGTCGTTCACCTGTTCTTCGAGCAGCAAAGCGAACGATGTCGTTCGGATGCGAAAAAAATGGTACAACGCCAGCGCCGGCACCGCAATAATTAATCCCATCGCCGTGGTGACCAGCGCGTAGGAAATGCTTTCGGCCATAATGGACGGATCGCCCATGGTGTTGGCATGCGCCACCGCATCAAACGCGCCGATCATGCCGATCACCGTGCCCATCAAACCAATGAGCGGGCTGATCGTCGCGACGACCGCAAGGGGGTAAGCCCGTTGCATCTGAATTTTCATTTCACGGCTCGATATATCTCCCGCCATCATCGACAAATCCGCTGTCGTGCAGTGCCGATTTTTTACCAACGTTTTGATGATGCGGCCAAAGGTGCTGTTTTGTTTGCCGCATTGCTCAATCAGTTTGTCAAATTCGGCGGCTGTCCATAAATTCTGCGCCGATGTCGCCAAACCGTTCGGCACAATTCAATCCTGACGTAAATTAAACGTCCGCTCCAGGGTGTATGACAGACCGATGACTGAAACGAACAACAAGACAAATCCGGTGAATCCGGTGGATTTGATTTTATCCCACATGCTTGATGGCACGATCACCTCCGGCTCTGAGGAAGGTTGTGTTTGTGCAAGCACATTAAAACAGAGCATGAGGATAATGACTGCTAACAGCGTGACACAGACGCGGCGCATAATTGACTCCACAGATTTACTTTTTGGATTTTGTTTGAATACGCGAAGAACGTGTGGTCGTTTCAATCGGACGTTTTTTTG
>CAYSNA010000183.1:0-10362 GCA_964432185.1 uncultured Cytophagia bacterium | reverse complement strand
TGCTTCGCTCCGCTCGCAATGACTATGTGATACTTTTTACGAGATCATCATCAATTAATTGTAGAGAAATATGAACGAAATTGCAAGGCATTTCTCTTTCGCAGGATAATTCAGGATTGGGCAAAAAAAAGCCCGCCGCCGGTTAGGGCTTTGGGCTGGTTGAGAGAAGGTGCAAATTTAGCGAATAACTTTGACTTTTGTCTGGTCGCTCAACGTTTCGTACCCTTTAACGATCAAACGGTCGTCTACATTGAGGCCTTCGATGACTTCCACCTCAGTTGGATTTTCCAGACCGATCTCGATACGACGATCATCCGCGGCGCCGCGTTCAACGACATAGACGATTTTTGAATTACGCGACTGCAAAATGATATTTTTCGGAATGACGATGGCGCTGTCTTTTCGCGCAACGATGGTTTCCGCCTTGACGAACATACCGGGACGAAATTTCCAATCAGGATTATCGATCACGATTGAGGCTTTGAATGTGCGGGTTTCGGCGTCAATGGCCGGAGACACTTGCGTGACCTGGCCCCACAATGTATCGTCCGCCATGGTGTAATGCAAAGCGCGTACGAGCTGTCCCGGCTCAATACGGCCAAGTTGTTTTGACGGGAAACTGACATCCATATAGAGTTTTTCATAATTCATCACTTTGGCGATAAGCTCACCCGTTGGAACGCGCGTGCCTTGGGTGAAATAGGGCAAATCGACAATGACTCCCTTGAAGGGTGATTTAACTTCAAGTTTCGCCAACTGGATGATGCCATTGTCATAATTGTACTGCGCGTCGATATAGGCTTGCTCGGAAGTCGTCAGCTCTCTCAATGTGACGCCGCCTTTTTCGTACAAGGCCTGTTGTTTTTCAAACTCGCTTTTCGACAAATCGAGATTCAATTTTTGCGATTCGATCTTGGTATTGTTTTCCAACTCGGGATTATCAAGATAAACGATCACATCGTTGGGCGAGACAAAATCGCCAAGTGTATACGATCTATTTTTTGCATTTTTACCAAGCCGATAAAAACCGTCCGTTTCAGCGGTCAGTTCAACCTCTTGCATAGCGCGCGCCGTACCCGTGGTTTCGATAAACTCTTCAATGGATTTGAGTTTAATTTCCTCGACCGAAACAGGAACGGTGATTGACGTATCAATGTCAGCTTGGTCGTTGCCACAGGCCAGAAATAACAATCCGGCAAGAATGATATAAAGCAGTTTTTTCACGATTTCAACTCCTACTGTTCAATGAGAGTCATGGACTCAATTTAATATGTTGCAAAAGCACGAGCTATTTATGGTCACTCCGATATAAACGCACCTGCACATGTTCAACCGTCACTAAACCGCCGTCGATGTGCGGATCAACAATCTCAATAAAAGCTTCAATCTTTTCCGGCGCATCAACGAGTTCGACAACAATTGGCAAATCATCGGACAATCGTAAAATTTTGGCGGTGTGAATCCGGCTGGCGCGGCCAAAACCTTCTATGCCTCGAATGACGGTGGCGCCGGCCAGTCCCTGCTCACGCGCTTTGAGCACGATCCATTCATACAGCGGTTTTCCATCAACCTTGTCGGACTCGCCGATAAAAATTCTGAGCAAACAACCGTCTTTGGGAATCGCCATCTCACCTCCTACAGAGCGCGCGACAAGGCCACTCCGAGTGCGACAAAAAGCAGCCCGACAAGAACGTGAAGTCCAATGTTCACCAGCGACGCGGCAAGCTCGCCGTCACGATAAAGATTAAAAGACTCGAACGCGTATGTCGAAAAGGTCGTCAAGCTGCCGAGCACACCGGTGACGATGAACAGGCGCGCTTCCGGCGTCAAAAACTGGCGGGATTCCGACAGGCCCATGATCATGCCAATGAGCAGACATCCGAGCATATTGACCGCGAACGTGCCGTACGGCAGCCACGGTTTGTCGATCAATCGGTGCACCCAGCCACCAATCAGGTAGCGCAACGAGGCTCCGACAAATCCGCCACACCCGATATAGAGAATTTTTACCATCTTACGACTCGGTGCCTTGCAGTAAATCTGCCGGGATTACCGGTTCTTGGCGCACAAAATCGTACATGGACAATATTTTCAAATTCAACAGCGCCAGTTTGTAATCGATGATCGAATTCGTCAACTGGATTTTGGCATTTGACAACTGGGTTTGACGTTGGCTCAACTCCATCGCTTTCAAATCGCCATTTTTAAAGTTTTCCAGGGCGATCTCATACGTCAACTCGGCGTTTTTTATGTTTTGCTGCGCGATGCGAATCTGGTTAACCAGGCTCTGCAATTCTCGATACGATTGCCGAATATTCAGGATAATATCATCGCGTTCGTCTCCTTCCGACAACTGGCTCAACTTGATATTGGCTTCATCGGCTTTGATGCGCGCCTTGCGCTCACCCCAGTCAAAAAGTGGAATATCAAACGAAATGGAGACCTGACGATTCAAATTCGGATCATCGTAAATCGTATCATAGGTCTGGTTAACGCCCTGCAGACCATAAGTCAAACTGAGGTTTCCCTTGAATTCATTCAGCGCCATGGTTTCAATAAGACTCTGATAGGCCGCCTGCACATCAATCTCGCGCTGGCGTAATTCGAGCCGATTCTCTAATCCATAGGTAATGGCCGTGTCCAGATTCACGTCAACAGTGACATGCGAGACATCGCCGATGATGTCGATCGAATCCGCAATCGGCACGCCGATGAGGATTTTAAATCGATCGAGCGCATTTTGCAAATTCACCAAATTCGTTTGCACGGACGCTTCGCTGTCGAGTAAATCATATTCCGCCTGAAAGAGTTCTTCCTTGGCAGAGATGCCGGCATCAACCTGATTTTTAATGATATTATAACTATTCTGTGTATTGGCATACTGTTCGCGCGAAATATCGTACGCCAGTTTGCTGCCATAAATTTGAAAAAAGTTGTTGGTGACGCTGTACTCGAGATTCAACTTTTGCAGAACATAGTTGATCATGGTGTTTTCGAGATTGAGTTCGAGACGCTCGAGTTCCAACTTGGTTCGATTGAATGTAAAGATCGGCTGTTCATATCGGAGATAGAGATTATTACTCCACGGTTCATTTTTTGTTTGTGACTGGTCGCTCCAGCCTTCCAGCCATTCGAGCTGGTTGATGACGGAAAATGTACCGTCGGTCAACAGAATAGGTTGCCGAATCTGAAACAGGGCCGAACTGCTGGTATTTTCACTGGTGAACCACAAGTTGGTGCGGCGGTCAAAGCGGCGGTCGTAGGAATAACTGTACGGATTAACCGACAAACTGAAATTTGATTTGAGCGCCGCATTTTGCGCCATGAGCAGTTGCTGCCGGTTTTCGAGATTCAGCTCAACCTGCTTGATTTGCGGACTGTTGCGCATGGCAATACCGAGCGCATCATCGAGGCTCAGAATGGTCTGCGCCGACATGAATCCGGTAAAAATAAAGTATATCAAAAACAGCTTTTTCATATAAAGTCCTTTTTTCCGAATCATCCAATATGGTTATTTTTTCACCCACTTTATTGCATCCGCAGTCACAACGCGCCCCTCGGTTTTATTCGTCAACTCAACCTTGTTGAGACCGGAGGAGAGGTAATAGGAGCCGAGGAAATTCCAGCCTTGCGCCGACTCGGGATCGAACTCGACATCTTCCTGCCCGTCATCATGATAAATGATGTAATGCGTACTCTTGGCAAAATCACCCTCTCGCCGACCGCGACCGGGGCCGCCACGGAACATTGACTGTTCGGCATACATGTAAATTTCGTATTGACCGCTGCTCGGCAGATCAACTTCCCACGTCACCTTTTTGCCGCCGTCACCACCGCGGACAAAATACGCCGAGTGGACGAAATCGCCGTAGAAATTTTCGTTAATGGTTTTACGCCACGTATCCGGCACACGCCATGGACTAAAGGGCATGTATTCTTCGTTGTCGTCACTTTGGATATTGAGCAATTTCTTCAATTTGCTCTGATGTTCTACAGCTTCGACTTTAAAACCTTCGTCTTCATTATCGACAATATACTCGCCTTCAACCTGAAGGAGCGGCGGCGCATCCAAAATGGTCACGCCATCGATCGGTTTAACTTTGGTATTTTCTTCAAAATCTTCAAAGCGTTTCATGCTCTGCGACGGCAAGTTGCGCGAGACCAGCGTATTGATGGTCAATGCTCGCGGCTGGTCATTCAACACAAAACCGACGCGCTTGGTTTGACCGGGGGCCACATAAAGGGCGCGTTGATATTCCGTCGCGCCAAAACTCGGACGGCCAAAACCTCCGGGACCTCCCTGGCCGCGGCCGCCAAACACCATAAAGTCCAGCATGACGACGCCGCCGACGGGTTCCGGATTATAGACATTCAACAACACCTGAAATCTTGTCCGGTCGCCATCCAGCACCTTGTAGTTTTTGATATCGGTGATATAAAAACCGGGGACATCTTTTTGATCGAACCAGGTCGCCAGTTCCTTTTCAAAATCAACGCCAAATCGTTGATCGATCGCGTTGACAAACATTTCGCTCGTGATGGTATTAAATCGATTGTTGCGGCGAATGTCCACGAGAAAAGCTTCCAGTTCTTCAATGCCAATTTGGCTTTCGAGATAACGGAACAGATAATTGCTCTTCATTTTCAGCACGTTTGTGGCGATATCGATATTCGCCGGATTGGCCAAAATATCATGCAACGAACTGTCCTTGAGCGCGATATTGGCCTTTTCCTCGTCCGTGATGGCGCTGGCAAAACGGGCGGGATTAAAGGGCATGGCTTCGGCCTTGTCCTTCAGATACGCTTCAAGAGCAGCGTCGAGAATCGTCAGATCGCTGGACGAGAGCGCATTGCAAAAATGATAGAAATTCGGGAATACCACGTGCAACTTGATTTCATCCTGGTTGCGCCCCCAAAAACGTCCCGGCGTGGTGCCCAAAAGCTCATCATCGATAAAACGACGGATGGTCTGATATTGCATTTCGGTTTCGGACATGGTTTGATTGCGATCTTCCATGCGACTGGTCGACCACTCAATGCGACGCGCAAAATCAAGTCCATCCACCGGCGCGCCGTTTTCCGGCAGGAAAACGATCATCGGCTGCACCCAATCCTGGTGAAACATCAACGGCTTTTCGTAGGTTTTGAAATGGATCGGCACTTCAACGAGCGAATATACAGAGAACGGATAATCCACATTGGTCTTTAGTTCGTAATCATTTTTCATTTCGCGGATCAGCGGTTCGAGCGTATCGCCGAGCGCGGAGACATATTCGAGAAAATAATCATGCTTGGGAAGCGTGTAGAGATTGTAAGTCACGCTGTCCACTTTGATCGAACGTTTCATATAGGGACCGATGGTCAACGACAGTTGTGTCAGCGGTTGTTCCGGAGCAAAAGTGACGACATCGCCATTGACCTCTCCCTCGCCCTGGCTGATGGCAACAAGATCGTTTTTAGTCTTGACATTCAGGGTATAGGCCGCAAAAGATTTTTGTCGCGGCGTCACCAGCGCCGTACCTTGCGACGTACCGGGCATGGGATACCAATTGACCGCCGAAGTCAATAACACATAATTCGGCGTAACGAAACTGTGATCCTTGCCACGTTTGTAGAGCATCAGATCATACAATTCATCCCGCACATCTTTTGGTGTGGTCAGATAGCAGGCGCGATTATCGATGGCGCCGCTATAAGACATCCTGATCTCGCCGCTCTCGTTCGCTGCCAGCGAGGCGTCTATGATGAAAAGATGCAGATTTCGGTCAAATTTTGCCGGTTGGCCGTTAAAGTTTATCGTGTTTACTGTCAGGCCGGGATTCAGCGTAAAGACCAATTTCGATATCGGTGCCGTTGTTTTATTCGTCACCTGCATAACGGCGTCAACCGCAAACGTGTTGGCCTGCTGTTCAAAAGTGAGATCATAGCTGGTGACCGTAACAGCGGCTTCGTCGGCATGCTGGTCATTCAGTTTGATCATTTCGGCCCGCAGCGTATCTCCGGAGCGCGCTGTCAGTAAATAGGTGGTGAACAAGCCGATGCCGGCAACGAGAAAAAGAACCGTCAAAACGAGCGAGACCACCTGCATGGCCCTGGATTGTGGCAAACGTTTGAATAACAGAATGGAAAGAAAAATAAAGCCGAGACCGAGCGCCAGGTATGCCAGCCGCTGGATCAGTAACAGACCAAAATTTGAAAAACCGACAAAGTCCGAAAAGGACAGCGGCAAAAAGAAAGCGACCGCGTCGAATGTGGATTCCATTTTGGTGTTGAGCACAACCAGTGAGACGGCAAAATAACCCAGCAATAAAATAAAAGTGACGGCCTGATTTCGCACCAGGCTCATGGCCAAAAAGGCCAGGCCGAAAATAAAAACGAGCGTTGGGATGCTGATAATCAGCAGATAATTGATATAGTTGACAATCTGAATCGGCACATCGGTAAAGATAATTTGTATGAGCGCCGCGATGAGAAGCATGACAATATTCAATCCAAGGAACACATTGAACAGGCCAATGGTTTTTCCGAGGATATAATCGGCATTGGACATGGAGCGCATATAAATCACTTCGGTGGTATTGGATTTACGATCACGTTTTAAAAAGTCAGAAGCGAGAAAAATGGCGATGACCGCCTGCGCCACATTCAGCAGCAGCATGTTAAAATAGGGAATGGATGAGGGGATGCCGCGCATTTCCCACGGCATGGTCTCAAACGCCTGAGCAAAAAAGACGACGTTAAAGAACGTCAGGCCGATCAGCACGATGCCGGCAAAAATACGAAAGAACCAACTGCGCAACAGCGTTTTGATCTCGTATCGGGCCACAGTCCATATATTTTTAATTGACAACATACGCTTTACCTTTCACAAACAGTTACACAGTGTGCCTTAATTATCCAGGCCGTATTCCATGCGATAGACATACGCATGTTCCAGGTTAGGTTCAATTTCTTTGCCGTGAAAATCCTTCAATTCATCCGCCACGATCTGCACCTCCCAGCCGTTTTCGGACGGAATCGTCGTAATCACCGGGTATTTTTCCTTGATGATGTCGAGATCGCTGTCGAGCGCCTCAATCTGGAAAACATGGCCGCGCGCTTCGTTCACCAGTTTTTCCGGCGAATCCTTAAAAATTAACTCGCCTTTGTTGAGCAGCGCCATGTCGTTGCACGTGCTGGAGATATCGCCAACAATATGAGTGGACAGGATGATGATGATTTCGCGTTGAGTCATATCGGACAAAAGATTGCGGAAGCGGATTCGTTCTTCGGGATCCAGACCGGTAGTCGGTTCGTCAACAATAACAATTTTCGGATCGCCGATAAGCGCCTGCGCGATGCCGAGGCGGCGTTTCATACCGCCGGACAATTTGTTGGCCTGGCGGTCGCGCACTTCATACAGCCCGACGCTCTCGAGCATCACATCAACAGCTTTTTTGCGTTCGCGCGTGATGGTGAGCCCGGCAAGCGCGCCGGCGTAATCGAGAAATTCCCACGTCGTCAGCTTTGAAAAGACGCTGAAATCCTGCGGCAAATAACCGAGCATGGTGCGAATTTGGCGCCGATTTTTCATCAGATCAAAATCGTCCACTTTAACGATCCCGTCGGTCGGTTTCATCAAGGTGACGAGAATGCGCATAAAGGTCGTTTTGCCGGCGCCGTTTGGGCCGAGCAGTCCGAACAATCCCTCTTTAATTTCAAGATTAATATCTTTCAGCGCCGAAAATCCGTTCCGATATCGCTTGTTCAAACCTTGAATGGAAATTTTCATGAAAGCCTCAGTGAAGAATCTGTTTTGTGTGAGACGCGAGACAGAGCTCGCCTTTTATTTTTGTTGTACAGACGTGAATGTTGACAAAAAGTTCTAACGGGAAGGAAAAAAGTATGACGCAATATGGAAAAAATGAACCATCGCGACCTCGTAGCCGACTTGGACGCAACGCGGCTGCCAAACAGAAAAAACAAAGGCAATTTCACCTTGATGAAATTGCCTGAATCATGGATGATGCAGATTTCTCCGCACGAGTCTGGTTATCGAAGGATGGTCACATTTTACATATGCCAGTACTGCGGTTTGCCGACGAACTCGCGTTCGAAATGATGCCGCAAGGTGATGAACGCCTCCTCCACCTCATCGACGACATGAAAGAGTTTCAAATCGTCCGGCGAGATGACGCCCCATTCGACCATCTTGTCAAAATTCACCACGTTGTCCCAATAATCTTTGCCGTAAACAATGACGCAGAGCGGTTTTTTCACTTTCATCGTTTGGCGCAGTGTGAGCAATTCAAACAACTCGTCAAAGGTGCCGAATCCGCCCGGAAACACCACCAGCGCTTTGGCAAGGTAGACGAACCAGAACTTGCGCATGAAAAAGTAATGAAACTCGAACGACAAGTTTTCGCTGATGTACGGATTGGGATTCTGTTCAAAAGGCAGACTGATATTCATGCCGATGGTTGGCGCCCCGGCTTCGGCGGCGCCGCGGTTGGCGGCCTCCATAATGCCCGGGCCGCCGCCGGAACAGACGATAAATCGCCGGTTTTCCGCGAGCTCGTCCTGGGACCACTTGGCAAGTTGATAGGCAAGCGAACGAGCATCTTCATAATAACGCGACGTCAAAACATCGCGCTCAGCATTCTTTAACTTTTTGATCAGCTCGTCGTCCGTTTTCTCCGCCAGGGTGACCAGCGCTTTGGTCTCCTTTAATTTTTTTTCTGCATCCACTTTGGACAACGTTCGCGCTGAGCCGTAAAAAACAACCGTGTCTTTGATTTCAAAATGCCTGAGACGGCTTTCGACCTCATAATACTCCGCAAGAATACGGATGGCGCGCGCATCACCGCTGTTCAAGAATTCTTCGTTGTGATACGCCTTGGTCAACGCCGGTTTTACATACTCGCGCGGGTGACCGTTAAAATGAAAAATATTCTCTGTCGTTTTTTGGTCATAGATTGTGTTATCGGACATAACGTTCTCCTGCATTACATGTGACGAAGGAGCCAGAGTGTTGTTTGTTTAATGACTTGTCGACGGTGCACCGGCGTTTGAAAAGTGTGTCCCGCACCGGGGAATTCCATAAAATCAGCCGGCGGTCTGACAATTTTTTGAAAATCAGCAAAACCCTCGGTGAAAAACGGCATATCGGCAGTACCCTGCATGATACATTTCGGCACAGCGAGTTGCGCCAACGCCGCTTTGACATCATAGCGATTGGCGTCATCAAAAAAGTCGCGACTCAACTGCCAGCCGTCGTATTCAAAAGGCCGGTCCGCCTCGCCGCTGTCGTAAAGGTCATGTACGAGATAATCGTACAGAGGATTCATATCCGGCACAGCCGACCAGGTGATGAGCGCATCAACCGGTTCTTCACCAATGGTGACGATCGCGGTGGCGGCGCCGAGACTGAGCCCAAGAACGGCAATCTGTTCATAGCCCTGTTCGGTGGTCCATCGAATGGCATCTTTTAAATTGGCGATATTGTGCGACACGAGAAAGTCGCTAAACTCGCCCTCACTATCACCGGAGCCGTAGAAATCAAATCGCAGCGCATTAAATCCGCGCGAGGCAAAATCCCGCGCTGCCTCAACAAAGAGCCGTTTCGATTCGCTTTTGGTGCCGGTAAAGCCGTGGCAGAGGATGATCATTTTGGGGGAATCGACTTTGTGGTGCATACCGACGATCTGCGCGCCCTGGCTTTGAAACGACACCGGAATTTCGGAGGCGTGAAAAAATCGCTGCTTTGCCATTCTACCCCGCAAAAAAAGGAACCTCGAACGGAACGTTGTCAACATTCGTGGTCGCTGTCAAAAGGTCATTTTAATTTTCCGAACAGACTTTGAAACTTGAGTTTCCACACCATGATATAGGCTTCGTGGACGATGCGTTTTGACATCTTGGACTGCCCGAAGCGGCGATCGACAAACACAATAGGCACTTCGCCGATTGTGAACTTTTTCTTCCAGGTTTTAAATTTCATTTCAATTTGAAATGAATAACCATCGGATTGTACTTTGTCGAGATCAATCGCTTCCAGCACCTGGCGGCGATAACAGACAAAACCGGCGGTGCAGTCGCGAACGGGCAAACCGGTAATCAGTCGGGTGTAGACGCTGGCGCCCATGCTCAACAGTAAACGGTTGAGCGGCCAATTGACCACATTGACGCCTTCGATATAACGCGAACCAATGGTGAGATCATACTTTTTACTGCCCTCCAGGAGCCGCGGCACATCATGAGGATCGTGCGAAAAATCGGCGTCCATTTCCAGAATTCGGTCGTAACCGTGCTGGAGCGCATATTTGAATCCGGTGACATAGGCTGTGCCGAGCCCGAGTTTGCCTTGGCGCTGTAACAAATGCA
>CAYSNA010000182.1:0-10372 GCA_964432185.1 uncultured Cytophagia bacterium | reverse complement strand
CTGCTCGAAACCACTGACAAAAAGACCGGTCTCGGCTATGTCACCTACTTTGAGGATTGGAACGAGCCGGATCAAGACTGGTGGCAGCCAACCTGGCCGGGCCATTTGTATGGCATCTATGTGAATTCACTGCATGACGGCGCCAATCTGACGCCGAGCGCGGATTATCCGCTCCTCGGCATTAATAATACCGATCCCAACGCCGTGCATGTTATGGGCGGTGTGGCCGGTTTTAGCGAGAGTTATATGGCGGGACTCCTGCAGGCCGCCGGAGGTCGCGTGCCGTTCGACATCATCAACTTTCACACCTATTGCACGCAAGGATGGGGCAGCAGCCGCGGGTATGCGCCCGAGCACAAAACCTACGGTCTCAAACGCGAGGTGGACAAGTGGCAAACGTGGCGCGATGAACACGCGCCGGGCACACCGATCTGGCTGACGGAATTTGGCTGGGATACTTACAAGAATGGCAACACTTCATCCTATGTGTATGCTGGAGAAGAAGCGCAGGCGAATTATTTGGTGCGATCCATTTTTCTGCTGATGGGCTATGGCATCGACAAGGCGTTTATCTTTTTTGATAAAGATCCGAACAGCACCAGCACGCAACAATATTCATCCAGCGGCATTTTGACGGACAAGAGTCATGGGTTGGAAGCCAAGCCATCCTTTTACTATCTGGCGACGATGCAGAATTTAATTGGCGACTATCATTTTGTCGCTGTGGACAAATATGCCGATGGCGATCCGAACGTTTATTCTTACCTGCTGCAATCACCGCTCGATAGCACGCACTATTGTTTTGTGCTATGGTGCCGAAACGGCAAATCAGGCTACGATGACGGCACGACGATTTCGGATTATAGATTTGCGCAGCCAGGTTTAACCAGCGCGCTCTTAATCGAACCGGTTGACGAGAGTGAAACGGGGCAGGAGGTGCCGGTCACGCTCGATAACGCCGGAACGGAGAACGCAGTCGTCACTATTCCAACATTGTCCGAAAAACCGGTTTTTCTTTTTGTTGAATCCGATTATCCGCTTTCCGTAAAAGTTGATGAGATGACGGTTTCACATTATGACCTGCGCGCCTATCCCAATCCCTTTAACTCGGACGTCAAAATTGAATATGATCTGGCCAAATCCTCGGATGTTCGGCTGGCGGTGTATGATGTGAACGGGAAACGTGTTCAGCTTGTGCATGCCGGCTATCAACAGGCCGGTCAGCATCAACACCATTTTGATTTTTCTGACAGTCATCTTTCCACCGGCGTTTATGTCGTTCGGCTTTTTGCCGGAGAACAGGTGCTGAACAAAAAGATTTGCCATATCAAATAAATTTAAAATTTGAGCTCTCCACTCTTCAATCTGAAATCAAAAGATCGACGATTGCAGATAAAAGATGAGTGATCTCAGATCTAAATTAAAATCCTATGAAAGTTATGAAAAAAATACTCGTTCCGTTTATTTGCCTGATCCTCGCTTTTTCTCTTTTTGCCCAGGAAACGCCGTCCCTCGTCAATATGGAGTGGGACAATCTCAAGCACGCGTGGCGCGCGTCGTGGATCACGCATCCGACCGCCAATCAGTTGGACTATGGTGTGTTTCATTTGCGCAAAACCTTTGAGCTGGGCCGGGTGCCGTCCTCTTTGAAGATTCATGTCTCGGCGGATAATCGCTATCGGCTTTATGTGAATGGGCAATATGTCTGCAATGGGCCGTCGCGGGATGATCAATTGCATTGGCGTTACGAGACGATTGATATCGCATCTTACCTGCAGGACGGCAAAAATGTCATTGCCGCGCTGGTGTTTAATTTTGGCGCATTCCGGCCGGTTTCGCAGCATTCCTATCGCACGGCGTTTATTTTACAAGCGGATGATGAAAAATACTATCATTTGAATACGGACACCTCCTGGCGGATTTATCAAAATGCCGCTTACCAGCCCATTCCGATCACCTCGGAGATGACGCATGGATTTTACGCCGTCTCCCCGGGTGACCGCGTGGATGGCACACGGTATCCATGGGGCTGGCAGGACAGTGATTTTGACGACTCGGCCTGGCTAACGCCGAAAGACCTGGGCCGCGGCGTTGGGCGAGGTTACATGCATGGCGAGGGTTGGTATCTGGCGCCGCGACAAATTCCACTGCTGGAGGAAAAAATCGAGCGTTTCCCCAAAATAGTCCGGGCGGACAACATAAAAGCCGATCCTGCTTTTTTGAACGAGACTGGCGCGCTCACAATTCCGCCGAAAAAAACCGTGTCGCTCCTTCTGGATCGAACATTTCTCACCATGGGCTATCCGCAGCTCACCGTGTCCGGCGGCGAGGGCAGCTTTATCAAAATAACTTATGGTGAAGCTATGTTTGATGCGGCCGGCAACAAAGGTCATCGCGATGAAACCGCCGGCAAAAAGGTTGAGGGTGTTTACGATGTGTTGTTGCCGGATGGCGGCGAGCATCGCACGTTCGAGCCGTTGTGGTTGCGCACCTTTCGTTATATTCAACTGGATATCCAAACGGACGCTAAACCGCTTATTTTGGAAAAGTTCGTCAATCTCTTCACGGCTTATCCGTTTCAACACCACGCCGTTTTTGAATGCGACGATGCCGATTTGAAAAACATCTGGAACATTGGCTGGCGTACGGCGCGGCTGTGCGCGCAGGAGACCTATTACGATTGCCCCTATTACGAGCAACTGCAATACATCGGCGATACACGCATTCAGGCGCTCATTTCGCTCACCAATTCTGGCGATGACCGGTTAATGCGAAAAGCTCTCGAATTGTTCGATCATTCCCGCATCTCTGACGGCATCACGCAGAGCCGATACCCGAGCGCGGTGTATCAGTTCATCCCCATGTTTTCGCTCTGGTGGGTGAGCATGGTGCACGATTATTATATGTACCGCGGCGATCATGAGTATCTGCGGCAATTTGTGCCGGGGATCAAAGCGGTGCTGGATTATTTTGAGCGGCATCTTGACGACAATCATCTTATCGCCGGCATCGAGTGGCTGCCGTTTGTTGATTGGGCGGACGGCTGGTACTGGGGCGAGCCCCCCGGCATTGATCTCGGCCATTCATCGATTGTGTCGCTGCAGTATGTGTATGCCTTGCAACGCGCCGCCGAGTTGTTTGAGCTCTTTGGCGAACTCCATGATCGGGATAAATCTATGGAGCTGAGCCGTCGCATTCAAAAGGCCGTGATGCAAGAATGTTATCTCCCATCGCGAGGTTTGGTGGCCGATACGCCGGAGAAAATCAATTTTTCCCAGCACGCCAATATTCTCGCGGTGCTCACCCACACCATTCCGGAAAATGAAGCGCAAGCTCTGATGCAACGAACGCTGGATGATCCCGGACTGGTGCAATGCACGCTGTATTTTCGTTTTTATCTGTTCCGCGCGTTGCAGCAGGTTGGGCTTGGAGATGTGTATCTCGAACAGCTTGGCCCGTGGAAGCAGGCGATCAATTTTGGTTTGACGACATTTCCGGAAAATCCGGTTGGCAACACCTCGGTGGTCGGCACGCGTTCCGAATGCCATGCCTGGAGCGCCAGCCCGAATTATGATCTGTTGACTACCGTGTGCGGTATTCGTCCGGCGGAACCTGGATTTCGATCCGTCCACATCGAGCCCAATTTGGGCCATCTGAATTGGCTAAAGGGCAGTATGCCGCATCCAGCCGGCGAGATTTATGTTGAACTCAAACACACGGATGAAACAGGTCTCACGGGTGTCGTCTGTTTACCAAAAGAGTTGACCGGCACTTTTTGCTGGCAGAACAAGAGGATAGAGCTGTCTCCCGGCGAAAATAATATTTCGCTCCAGTAGGAACAAGGCAATCCCACCAGGCGTTTTAAGGATGATAAATATCACGAAAGGGCTTGGCTATGAAAAAACTGGCTTTTCTGCTGGTTCTGCTTGTTGCTCTTGCCGTTCATTGTGAGAGAAAATTAAACGCTCCCGACTCCACTACCACACCGGACGGCGCCTATTCCTACACTGCCTTTAATACGGACAATGCCGCAGTGGTGAGCGGATGGTTTACCATCGAAACAACGGATTCGACGGCGGTTCAGGGAGAATGGCATTTTCAGGCGCTCGGCGATACTCAACATCTTGGTCCGCAAATTGGCGATGGTGTGCTGACCGGCAGGCTGGACGATGATGTTCTTTCGGTCAATCTTAATCCAGATTGGGTGGATAACAATGTCGTGCTGAACGGCACTCGTCTCGGAAACCACATCGACGGGACATGGATGTGGATCACGATTGCCGGGCCGTGGACCGGCGGAACATTCAACGCGATCAAAAAGTGAACCGCCAACCTTTCGATTAAATCGCGATTTTGACTTTGTTCCTCAACGCGGCAACACGTATGTTATCTCATTACAATCGCCGCGAATCCGCCGCTTGGCGACAGGTCGATGCGCAGCACATCGCTGTTTGAAACAATCGACTGTGACGTGGTGACGCGGATTGGATTTTGATCGGCTCCGGGTCCGTCAGACCACATCCGGATCGTGTGCTCGCCATCTCCAAGGAAATCGAGCGGCAGTTCCAGCCTGCGCGGCTGGCCGTCAGTCATGGCGCCGATATACCACGTTTCACCGGAGCGGCGCGCCACCGCAATATAGTCGCCGATTTTTCCGCTGATCACTTTTGTCTCGTCCCACGTTGCCGGTACTTTTTGCAAAAATTCCAGACCCACTTGGCCGCGATAATTCGCCGGTGCATCAGCCACCATTTGCAGCGGACTTTCATACACCACAAACATGGCCAGTTGATGACAGCGCGTTGTTGGGACCATCGGATTAACTCGTTGCGATTTGAACTGATCTGGTCTCACGTTGCGAAATCCACCGGGCGTATAATCCATTGGGCCGGCCAGCATGCGGGTGAACGGCGCCGTGACATTGTGCTCCGCGTTTGCCCTGTCACTCCATTTTAGATATTCTAATCCCAGAATGCCTTCGCGCGTCATCAGGTTGGGCCAGGTTCGGCGCAATCCGGTGGGTTTGTAGGCGCCGTGAAAATCCACCATTAAATGATGCTTGGCCGCTTTCTGCACCATCTCATGATAAAAATTGACCATCTCTTGATCATCGCGATCCATAAAATCGATTTTCACGCCTTTAACGCCCCATTGTTCGAACAGGGGAAACGCCTCGTCTATTTGTGTTTTCACGCTCGTCCAATGCAGCCAGATCAAAATGTCCACACCTTTGTCATTGGCAAAAGCGACCAACTCTGGCATGTTGATGTCCGGTATGGTTTGTGTGATATCCGATCGCCGGCCCTCGAGCCGTTTGGACCAGCCGGCATCGATGAGCATGTATTCGAAGCCGTTCTCCGCGGCAAAATTGATATAATGTTTCATGGTCGCATCGTTCATGCCGCTTTCGATCGCCGGATCATCGACGACCTGGCCGGACCACCAGTCCCACGCCACGCGTCCCGGTTTGATCCAGGACGGATCATCGATCGCCAAGGGCTCATTCAAATTGAGAATAATGTTGGACTCGATCAAATCGCCCGGCTCTTTGCCGATCATAATCACGCGCCACGGCGAGTTATGCGGTGTCTGACCGCGAACGCAGATGCTGTCACCCGGCAGCGGCGACAATGAGGACATCAGCGCATTGGTCGTTTCGGCGCCGTTCAAATACAAGCCGGCGTAATCGGTCAGGTTCGCTTCGGTAATGGCAACGGTTGGGCCGTTTTCAATCTCAATGGTCAACGGCAAACCAACGAGGGCGTTTTCCGCAATGTCATCGATGGTCGTTTTATCAAACTCTTTTTCATAGCTTGTGGTATAGCTGCCGAGTGTCAACGCCCAACATTTAGGATTGGTCGGAAATCGGAACTCGGTTTTTTCCGCCACGAGTTGAAAATCCTTCAAACCCCGCTGTTTTGGAAATTCGTAACGAAGAGCCGCGCCATCATCATAAGCGCGAAAAACGAGATTGATCCGCCGGTTGTTGGATTTGTCCATGAGCTGCACGATCATCTCGTTGCCATGGTTACGCGCAGAATCACTCTTGCCGACCGTCAGCGGATAAACTTCAATAATTTCGTGTCGGCTGCTTTTTTTGATGACCAGATCATGGCCCCACTCGCCATCCGAAAATTCTAATAATAACGGCGATTCGGTAATTATCGGTTGTCCGTCGAAGTGAACCGCATAAACCGCTTCGCTCTTTTCGTTCACCCGAAACGAGATCGAAACAATCTCATTCGGAGATGTGAGAATAAATGATACGTCAGGGGATTGGCAGGCCAGCAAGGCCAGTCCAAAAACGAGCACATACACCAAAAATTTCATAGCACGCTCCAAAGCTTTTTGCAATGTAATAAAACTCACTTCAACTTGCCACTGTAACATAAAAAAGTCGCGAAAATCGCACAACTGTGAGCACACTGCAGAGGAGGCGTTCAAATTTTATCAAAGTTTTGAATCCCGTTGATCTGCCATGAGCCGGTTGGCAGGCGATTTTGGATAACTTGAAATAGGCCGAAACCAGGGACAACTCGTCAATCGTCCAGAACGGCGGGATGTTAAAATTTTCTCCTGCTGTTTTGCGCGCACCATTCTTTTTTGAGCTTTCATGATATTTCGCTTTTTATAAACCTGCTAATTTTTATATTGTACGTACTCGCAATTGGTGACACACAAATCCGGAAGGTTCATGATGCTGAAATCGCTATGTCCTGTTTTCATTCTTTGCTTTTGTCTGATGCTTGGGGCGCAAACCGAGAGGCCAGAACTAGATAATCCCATGTCGGTAAAATATCTTCAAGACAATTTACAACGTTCGCAACCACGCCTGGTGTTAAATCCGGCGAATGCTAAAATAGTACGTCAAAGACTGGCGACTGATCCGGTTGTGCAGAACATGTTCAAAGCCATTCAGCTCAACGCCGAAAAAATTATTGATCAACCTGTGGCGGAGCGGATTGTCACAGGACGCAGGTTACTGTCGGTATCGCGCGAGGTACTCTACCGCATCAATATGCTCGGTATGGTCTACTTTATTGAAAGGGATGAACGATTCTTAAAACGTATCGATGCCGAGCTGCAAGCGGTCTGTCATTTCTCGGACTGGAATCCATCGCATTTTCTTGATACGGCCGAAATGTCTCTCGCCGTGGCGTTGGCGCTCGACTGGACCGTCGGCGCGCTGCCCCAAACAACAGTCGAGTTGGCCCTGAATGCGCTTATTGAAAAAGGTATTCAGCCGAGTTTTGATCGGGCGCATCGCTGGATCACCGGTGTGAATAACTGGAACCAGGTGTGTCACGGCGGTTTGGTGGCCGCGGCTATTGCCATCGCCGAGATCGATCCGGAGCTCGCAGCCAACACCATCTCGCGCGCTTTGGACGGTATGCCAAATGCTCTTAACGAATATGGTCCGGACGGCGTCTATCCCGAAGGCTCTACCTATTGGGGCTATGGCACGGCTTTTTCGGCAATTACATCGGCCATGCTCTCCAGCGCCTTTGGCACCGATTTTGGCCTGGCCGGTGTGCCGGGATTCAAGGAAAGCGCTGTTTTTCGCTCCGTGATGAACGCGCCATCCGGCATGTATTATAATTATGGCGATTGCGGCGACTGGCGCGGCGATAATGGTGATATCATTCTTGCCTGGTTTGCAACACAAACCGGCAACGCGGCCTTTTTTGAAAAGGACAGATTTCTGCGTCCCCCTGAAGAGATGGAGGAGCTGCATCGCTTGGCCGGGGCCGGTTTGGTGTGGCTCGCACAGTTTGAGGAAAAAGTGTCCGAACCGCTGCCAACAATCTGGATTGGCAACGGTCTGACACCGGTGGCCATTTTTAAGGATGAGAATGATCCGCATCAGTACTATCTTGGCGCCAAGGGCGGACAACCAACGGACAGTCACGCGGCTATGGATAACGGTTCTTTTGTCTTTGAGTTGAACGGCGTGCGCTGGGCCATTGAGATGGGAAACCAAAGCTATCACGCCCTGGAAAAAACCGGTTTTAATTTATGGGGCCGTTCGCAGGATTCCGAGCGATGGACATTGTTGACGAAAAATAATTTTGGCCACAGCACGCTTTCCGTCAACGATCAACCGCATCGTGTATCCGGCCGTGCACGACTCGTCGATATGTCAACGGGCGAGCTGCCGCGGGTGACGTTTGATATCTCCTCATCGTTCGGCGGTTTGCTCGAACGCGCGCATCGCACCTTTACGAAAGACAGCCCGACGTCGCTGCTGATCGAGGACGATATCATTCTGTCCGATTCCACGGCTCTCGTCACCTGGCAGATGATGACCACCGCTGAAGTTGAACTGATTGAGGACGGCGCGATTTTGCGGCAGGAGGGTCAATCGCTCAAATTGCACAACCTGTCGCATCCCGACATTATGGTTTCGGTTCTTTCGCTGGATCCGCCACCGCTGCAACTGGATCGTCGTATTGAACACCTGAAACGGCTCGATATACGCATCCCAACTTGGACGATCAAGGATGGGAAGACAACAATTCGCGTGCGTCTGACGGGTGAGTCGTAAAGAGTGCCGGCTCGCTCCGGCTTTTTGAAATTATTTGCCCCAATCACCTCCACGGTGTGGGACAGATAATTTATCATTTATCGATTCAAGGTTTTATCAGTTAAAAAGCCTGTTTTCCAGCCACTTGGGTGCGTTCTGTGGAATGAGTACATCCCACCGTTTCAAAGTCGTTAATTTAATCCTTGACATTTTCCCCAAAAAGATTTATCATTTTGTCGACATGTATGACAACATGCAATAATATTGTTTGATTAAAATGAGGAGTAGCATGGCTATCGAATCTCCGTTTGCAAAGATCGAACGCGAAGAACCTCTGAGTCACAAGGTTGAACATCAAATTCGAGAAGCTATTCGACAAAAAGTGTTTCTGCCGGGTGATAAGCTCCCAGGTGAATTTGAACTGTCGGAGAAATTCGGCGTCAGCCGCACGGCCATCCGCGAGGCGCTGCGTATGCTGTCCGGCCGCGGCATGGTGGATATTCGAAAAGGCAGCGGCGTTTACGTGACCGAAATGGGCATGTCCACGGTCGTTGATCCGTTCTACGATTTACTGGAGATGAAATGCGGCGAAGGAGCGTTGCTGCACATCCTGCGGGTCCGCTTGATGATGGAGCCCGAAAATACTCGGCAGGCGGTGTTGAATTGCTCCAATGAGGATATCTTTTATCTCGAAGAGAAATATAATCACATGGCCTCGCACATTGACGATCCTCTGAAGAATATTGAAAATGATATCAAGTTCCACCGCCGCATTGCCGAAGCCACACAAAATCCGCTCATTCCCATCATTATGGAACCGATCTTTCAACTTTTACACAAGTTCATCTCCTCAACCTATAAACAATCACATGCGGGTGAGATGGCCATCAAATTCCATCACGAACTCGTTCAACATTTTAAAAACAGAGATGCCGACGCGGCGGCGGATACGATGCGTGATCATTTGCAGCATGCCGAAGAACATCTTGTTCAATACTATAAAAGCATCGGCTACAAAGACGACATAGTACACTAGAGGCACTGATATGAAATCAATGTTAATTCTGCTCTTCTCTTTTGCTTCACTGACACTCGCCGGGGATGATTTTGTACATCGCGCGATCCATTTTGCGTCAATCCCATACACCTCAACGGCGCCGGTTTTGGATGGCGATCTTGGTGATCCTGCGTGGCAGAACGCGAGAACAATAGCCGATTTTGTGCTCACTGCCGGCGATTTTGGCGCCAGGGCGCAACACCAGACAACTGCCAAACTCATGTTTGACGACAAACGCTTATTCATTGCTTTTCAGTGCGATGAACCGAATGTTGCCGGAATGAAAACCACGGCAAAAATGAACGATGATCTCGACATGTTGTTTGATGACCGTGTCGAAGTGTTTCTCGACTTGAATCACGATCATCGAAGCTATATCGAACTCGCCGTCAATTCTGCCGGTGTGCAGTTTGATCAAAAAGCGTTCAACCGTTTGAACGGCTCGAAAACATGCGATATGGATCCCGGATTCAACGCTTTTTGGCGTGCCAAAACGCGTGTGAACGAAAATTCCTGGAGTGCCGAAATTTCAATTGATGTGACGTCACTTGGTTTGGACGAAATCGAAACAGGTGCGACATGGGGATTGAATCTGGCGCGTGTTCGCCAGCCTGATGTCGTGAAAGGCGATGAATTTTTTAAACGCGAGCCCGGCGGCGAGGCAGAGTATAGCGCCTGGGCGCCGGTGAATGATTATATTCGCGAGACGATCTCCAATTTTCACGAACCGATTGCCTTTGGCGATGTTGTTTTTGGCGATCCCGGATTTGAGGTTAAAAGCCTGGCCTTTC
>CAYSNA010000181.1:0-10377 GCA_964432185.1 uncultured Cytophagia bacterium | reverse complement strand
CTTGTCACCAGTATGATCGTGCAAATGAAAGAAAAAGAGCAAAAGCTCTCCATCCCGACGCCGAAGAACGAGCCGGGTCGTGCCCAGATACTGGTTCAGTTTATCGATCAGGATCAATATCTTTATCTGGATGAAAAAGCGAGCAAGATTGTCGAAGACGTAAAAACCAGTTTTGGTTGGCAACCGTTCGACTGGCAAAAGCAGGAGATCATTCGCCGCTTTTTGGCCACCCATTCCAGCAGTAAAGACGAGCTTTTGAACAAATTGACCATTCTAAAAAATGAAGCGCGTGACAATCCACAGGCTAACTATTTTGTGCTGGTTCGATGCCCGGACCAATTGCCGTATTACCATGTCATCGATGTTATTCAAGCGCTGTCCGGTCTTTCAAATATTCAGTACGGCTGTGTCGGCGGATCGTTGGCTGATATTCAGAGAGCAAAAAAAATCGATATGGTTATTGAAACCGATGAAAGCGGCTTACGTTCGGAAAACCTTGTCATTCTGTTTTAATTGAAACGTACTATTGAATGTGGATAATTTTATGGTAAATCAAGGTAAGACAAAACGCCCGTCAATCGTCTTGATCCTTTTGTCTCTTTTGTTTGCGGTGATTCTTGCAGTCGGCGGCCTGCTCATTTTTCGCTATGCAGGTCTGGAACCTGATCAGTTTTCTTTAAAATCCTTTTCCACATCCGACACACTCGAAGTCCCCATGCGACCCGGTGTGCAAGGCATCGTCATTTCCGGACCACCGTTGCGCGATTTGACATTTGAGATTGATCTAAGCGCCGCCGGCATAAAACCGATAAATTGGGGACAACTGGAAGGTATGGCGCCCAAGTCAGAGTTGATCATTCGAGCTCAAGTTTTGAAAAACGGCAATCTGCTGTTAACTCAGAAGGATGTTCAAGACGGTGGCTACCCCAAAGCTGGTGAATATCTCGCCGCTACGATAAGTACCTGGAAGTATAAAGCTTATAAAAATGGATGGATTCGATTCAAATTCACTCCTGGGGCCACGGAAAATCTGTTAATTATTGATGCGAATGATCTTGAGAACAATGCTGAAATACCGGCCAAGATTCGCGTTCGGAACGGTATTATGCATTATGTGAACGGCTTGAAATCAAAGGAAGATGCACAGGGGACTGTTAGTTTTTAGAGTATGGCAGCGCAGATATTGAGGAAAATATGAAATCGAATTTGACAATAGTTGTTTTTGTATTGATTTTTATTTCAGGTTTGGCCTTTGCCCAGAATCTTGCCGAAAGCGTGTGGATGGAAGCCTTTAACGCTGGTGATTTTGAAAAAGTTGTCGCTGAAATGCCCGCATGGCTCGAACCTGTGGAATGGGACCTGCAAGGCATCCCTTTGTACTTTTTAGCTGAAAGTTATTACAACCTTGCCTTGGCAGAAACGAATGTTCAAAGAGCCAGGACCCATTTGCAAGCGGCGCTGAAAAATTTTGAAGACTGTCTCAAACATGCGGATTTGAATGTCAGTGAGTACAAGAATACAGCACTTTATAAAAAAGCATGGTCGAACTATCGCCTGGCGGAGCTCGGCGGCTCGGAACCGGAAAAGCTGTTTCAAAAGGCTTTTGAAGATTTCTCCCAGATCGACAAGCAGGCAAATGACAATTTAGCGCTCTACGGCACTTATATGGCGGGTGATGCCAAACTGCGTCAAGCCGTGCTCGCGCGCTATACGGCGTTTAGCAAAACACTCGTGCCGGCCGAAGTCAATTCGATTTTTGCACTTTTAGCGGAAGCGGCTGACAAATTTAAAGCTGTTCTCAATCAACAGCATGCGTTGGATGATTTAAAAATTGCGGCCCGGATTCGTCTTAAAGATATCGATTATCAGAAAGCCAAAATCTACCAAAACGTAACGACGGATATTTTTCAATCCTTGAATGATCCCAATAAAGGCGCTTCGAGCGCTTCTTCGACACAACAATATCTCAACAACGCCAATTATTTAGCCGATGTGTCGCTGTTGCCTGCCACTAAAAAGGAAACAGTTGAATCCGCGCTGCTCTATTCTGATGCCATTACTGCTCTGGAACAGTATTTGACCGCACCGGAAAGTCAACGCTCTCTCACGTTTACCAGCAAAATTGACAATGTCCCGGATGATCCCTATGCCGCGGAAAAAAACTTTCGTAAGGGAAATCGTGACCAGGCGAATGAGATTTTGAACGAAGGCCCCTTTTTGCAATTGACGCTGGACAACAGCTTGTACGCCCGCGCCGCAGGCGAAATTCCCGAGGCATCCTACTGGCATGGTTTTGTAAAATCCGTGTTGGTGTCCGACAGAGCGTTGCCTGAATTGAATGCCTATTTGGAAAGAGTTGGAACGTCCTCACTTTCGTACCGACAACAAGTGTTCAAAGAAGACGCCGAGTTGCGCAAGTTGAGCCTTGATCTTGAACGTATCATGAAAATTCCAAATGCGGCGCAAAAAGGTCAACAGCTTTCAGCGCTCGAACAGGATGTGGAAAAATTTCGACCAACCATCGCCAGAATTCAGGCGAATAAAGAACAGGTGATGCAACGCATTGGCATTGCCAAGGAGATAAATAAAGGCGGCAACCAAAATGACATCGCCGGGAGAATTTATAGCAATATTCTTCGCCAAAACCAGGCTCTGGCCGAGCAGTTGATTCAGGAACTTTTGCCGCAAGCGGCTTCAGCAACCGGTCTGACAGGTGAGTCATATTTGCGTGTTCTGGATGTGCTCTGTCTGATCACGTCATCCACATATCCAAACGAGTCAAATTTTTACAAGGGCATTGTCCTGTCTCTCAAGGCTGAGATTAATTCCAACCAAACGGAGCGGGCGAATCTTTTCAGGGAATCGGCTTCTGTATTGGCACAGGTCACCGGACAATATCGAGATGAGGCCCGCTATATCCAGGCTCGATCGCTCTTTTTTGCCCGGGAGTATGACGATGCGACCGAGATTCTTACCGATCTTATCAACCGCAAAAATAGTCTGCGCGCTCTGTTCTATCTCGGTGAATCGTTCCGAATGAGCGGCAACGGCAATGCCGCTCGACGCTGTTACCAGGTGATTCGGCAGCAAACGCAAAATGCCGATGGCGGCACTTTTTGGTTCAATAATGCCGGAGCAGCCGGCAATACGGCCAACACCCAGGGAAACGATAATGCTTTGCGCGGGATCAATATTGAATCCGTACGGTTTCCGGATGTCTTGCTTGTTGGTGATGATGGCCAAGCCATTACCTATGAGGGGCTCGCCGACTCTCGATTTCTACAAAGTCTGCTGGCAAATCAGGCCAAAGAATTGCTGATGAAATTTGGGCTGCCGAAACGCACCATTTATCCATCTCCCAACCAATTGGTAAAATCACAAATTGTTTCGGAAGGTATTTTCCCGGAACTCTTTCCAATTCCGGATGAACGCCGCGGCGCCATTACAGCCACGCTGCGCCTTATGCTGGTCACTGCAGATGGCAGCGATCTCGGCGGTTTTCGCGTGTCGTTGGATGGCGAAATTATGCCATCGACTGCCGATGGCGTTTATATCAAAGAACAAATTGATCTGAATGATTCTGTCAGTGTTCGCATTGACCGATCCGGATACTATTCCTTCATTGAAATGCACACTTTTAAATCGCCCGGTGTTGATTCGCTTTTTGTCGTGCCGACGAAGACGCTGAAATTTACCAGTCAGGGTAAAGGACGACAAAAGGATGCTGTCGTTCTCGACGGCCGGTTGGACGGCAATATGATTCTGAATACTGTTGGCGATGCTCTGCCGAGTTCGTCGAATTTGTATCAAGATTTAAATTCCAACTCGTCCCTGCGGGATTATGTTTTTCATCCCATATTGAATACATATCTCGTTGTCGATGCCGCCAATAACAGAATCGTGCGTGCCCCTACGGCGGACACGCAAATAAACCTGGCCAGCCCGTTTACACTGACGTTTGGTGGCAAAGCGGACGCCCTGAATAGCCCGGAAGGCATTGCAGTCGATAGCGACGGCAATGTTTATATCGCGGACTGGGGCAACCATCGTGTGCTCGTTTTTGATATGAGCGGCTCCTTGACCAAAACAATCGGCGCTTTTGGTGTCAATCCGAAACCGGGTGACCACCCAGTGTTTCAATTCCCGACACGGATTAGCGTCGCTGAAAATACGAAAGGCATATCCTACAACGGCAAGACTGTTTTTGCGGATAAACTGATTTTCGTTGCTGATCGCAACGGTGTGCATGTGATTGATGAGCGCGGTTTTTATCTCGACAAGATTCTTTCAACATCCGATTCAAAGTTTTCTGCCGGATCGTTTTATGGGATCCGAGCGGAAGGATATGGGAAAAGCATGAAGTTAAAGCTGGTCGAGCGCAGCGAGGATAATATTCAGGTTTATGAAGCGAATTGAGGCTAACTATACATGAAATATAATAAAAAAGCCTTGCGACGTTGCAAGGCTTTTTTATTATCGAGTTAGGTTAAAATTGATTACCGAACGTCGGAAACGGAGGTGAGCAGTTCCTGAATAACTCCCGCCATCCTCGCAAACTCCTCCTCTGAATAGCCGATGGATTGATACACAACCTTCCCCGTCTGATCTATCACCACATTCCGCGGAATATATTTCTCTGCGTATTGGCTGTAAATTTCTCGTTTGGGATCGTAGCCAATGGGGAAAGTGAAATTGACGACGGTGGTGAATTTTACCAGATCACTTTTGGTGTGCTCGCGGCCAATGGCGATGAGCATAAAATCCTGGTCTTTGAATTTTTGCCAGATCTCCAGTTCCAGGTGCGGCATTTCGGCGAGGCAGGGTTGGCACCAGGTGGCGAAAAAATTGATCAACACCACTTTGCCGCGCAGGTCTGCGAGTTCGATCTCGCCGCCTTCGATGGTCTTGACAGTAAAATTGGGCGCCTGTTGACCCACGCGCACCAGCGTGGATTCCTCATAGTCATCCGCGGCAACCAGGAGAAATGGTATGCAGAACAAAAAACAGAATAATAACAGTCTCATCGTTTTCCCCGAGATTTTCAAAAAAAAGAAGCACGAATCACTATGATTTTTAGTTGTGATTCGTGCTTTTAAAACGTAAAGTCAGGTGCGTTGTTTCGCGTAATGGCATGGATTCTAACTATTCGACTTGAACCGTCCAACTGGTTGGCAGGCCTGTTCCCGGCGCAATCCACAAATTGCTTACGGTATATTTCAATTCGATGGTGTCGACTTTTTTCTCTTTGTCAAATCCGGGATTAAGACGCACGGCGCGGCCCGGATGGAGGGTGATTTTTTGCGGCAGAGAGACACCGTCCGGAGCGCTGAGCAATTCCAGTTCAAAAACAAAATCCGAGCTGTTGGCGAGCTGAATGTGTTGTCGCGCGCTGCGATCGATGATCGGCGTTTCCAGTTGAACCGAAACCTCAAAGAGGGATTGCAGAAAAGGCTGCTCGCCGATGAGGTTGTCCCGCCAGTAGACGATGGTGCGCCGGGTCTCCAGCGCCTCACGAATGGATTCCGGCGATTTATCCTTGGCCAACACCAACGTCATTGGCCGATGTTTCGGAGCATCGTGGTTAAACTGCATGTCGGTGGTGCTGTGAATATCCGAGTTGCCGAACATGGTGAGTTTTTTGTCGATGCACCATTGATGCACTTCCGGATAATATTCGTCCTCATTCACGACCTCAATGCCGTGCAGCAAGCCGGCCTGATACAATTCTTCGTGCTCATCATACCATTTGCCGACACCGTCTTTTTCCTGTCCTTTCCAGCCGGGATGATTCCAGAAAATAAACGCCCCCTGATCGTACGCCGCCTTAATCGCATCGCGCCAGTTCTCGGTGTCGAGCGCTTCTGAATCTTTTAAAAAGAGGGCGTTAAAATGGCCCGGCGGCATGTCGCGGGTGATTTCCGAACCCTTCAGCAATGTTAGGCCCACGGAGGCGGCAGCGCCTTTGGCGATCTCAAACGAGCGGTTGTGATCGGTTGACACATCATCCTTGTGCGGCTGGTATTCGATGTGATCGGTGATGGTGAGGACATCGAGGCCGTCAATCCAGGCTTCGCCAACGCGAAAGTCCGGCCAGACGTGTCCATCGGAAAAAACCGTGTGACTATGGAAATCACATTTGAGGATTTTGTAGCCGTCGATCTCCGGAAGGCGAAGGTGCACTCGATCACGAGCCCAGGATGATGACAGTAGCAGAATTGTAATAATAAAAAGAAAGCGGATTTTCATAACACTCTCCCGTCTAAAGAATGAGAACGGAACACGGATCACACGGATTAAACGGATTATTACGGATAAAAAATGGTTTGCGGACATCCATTCCATATGATCAATCCGTATTCCGATTGATTGTGCAACTAGAATTGAATTTTAGCCGTTACCGGAAAATGATCCGACGGATATTGGCCGTAGGTATTATCATGCAGAATGGCCGCATCAATGGCTTCAAGGCTTGACGAAATAAAAACATAGTCAATTTTTTCGCCGCTGGTCTTGCCCTCAAAACCATTAAATGTACCAACCTCATCGGCGTCCGGGTGGATGAGCCGAAAGCTGTCAAACACGGGCAACACGCTGGCGCAGTGTTCCGGCGGTTCCGAGTCCGTGAGAAAACGGATTGCCTCGTTTGTTTCGCCGGCGTTAAAGTCACCGGTAATGATAAAGGGAAGCCCGTTGGTCTGCTCGGCAATTTTTTTCGCCAGCAGTTGTGTGCTTTTGACACGGGATTCTTGCGATTGGTGGTCCAGATGCAGGTTGTAAAAATAGAAGGACATGTGAGATGACTTTTCCTCAAACTGTGCCCAGGTGCAAATTCGCGTGATATTGTTTCCCCAACTTTTTGAGCCGATGACATCGGGTGTATCGGAGAACCAAAAAGTACCCGAGTCTTTCACGTTGAATTTATCAGCCTTGAACAGAATGGACGAATATTCGCCCAACGTATCGCCGTCATCGCGGCCAACGCCGAGATTGACGTAACCGGGCAGACTGTCCAGCATGGCATCAATCTGAAATTTGAGCGCTTCCTGCAAACCGAGGATGTCGGGCTTGTGATTTTTTATCACATTAAAAACCAAATCGTCCCGATACTCCCAGCTATTTGGACCATCGTTCGCCACACCATAACGGATGTTGAACGACATGATGTTGAGGATGATGGTCTCTTTTGCGAAAAGAGGGAGGAAAAAGATCGCAATAAAAATAATGATAAATTTTTTCATGATTCGATCTCTACGATTAAAGATGAGCCACAGGGCACAGAGGCTTGTGGCTCTCCGCATCCCTGTGGTGTTATTTTTAGGCGCGATGATTTACGTATTTAACATTTTTCGCAGCACAGTTTGTAAAATGCCGCCGTTGCGATAATAGTCAATTTCAACCGGTGTATCCAGCCGGAGCTGTACGGAGAATGATTTGCTTTCGCCCTTTAATGTGGCCGTGACCGTGACATCCTGCATCGGTTTTATATTTTCCGATAACTCGATGGTGAATTCTTCGTGGCCGGTCAAGCCAAGCGATTCGGCCGTATCCCCTTTTTTAAACTGCAATGGCAGCACACCCATGCCGACCAGATTGCTGCGATGGATGCGCTCATAACTCTCCGCGATCACCGCCTTGACGCCGAGGAGCAGCGTGCCTTTTGCGGCCCAATCGCGCGAACTGCCGGTGCCGTACTCCTTGCCGGCGAGCACGAGAAGCGGCACGCCATCTTTTTTATATGCCATAGCCGCATCATAAATCCACATTTGTTCGCCGTCCGGCAGATGTCGTGTGATGCCGCCTTCGGTTCCGGGCGCCAGCAAGTTTTTAAGCCGAATATTACCGAACGTGCCGCGCACCATAACGCGGTCGTTGCCGCGGCGCGCACCAAACGAGTTGAAATCCTTGCGCTCAACGCCATTGGCCATCAAATACTGCGCGGCTGGAGAATCTTTTGGAATGGAACCGGCCGGTGAGATGTGGTCCGTCGTCACCGAGTCGCCGAGCAGCGCCAGCACGCGGGCGTTTTGGATGGGCGCGATGGTGTTGATCTCCGGTTTCAAATCGACAAAAAACGGCGGCTCTTGCACATAGGTCGAGTTGGTATCCCATTCGTAAATATCGCCGCTCGAAGTTTGGACGTCCTGCCATAACGGACTGAGAGCGTTGACATTGCCGTACATCTTTTTATAGGTTTCGGGATTGCTTGCGGCATCAATGACCGCCAAAAGCTCGTCCGTGGTCGGCCAGATATCCTTGAGAAAAACATCATGGCCGTTTTTATCTTTGCCGATGGCTTCGGTGATCAAATCAATATCAACACGACCCGCGAGCGCGTAGGCGACGACCAGCGGGGGAGAGGCCAGATAATTGGCTTTGGCGAGCGGATTGACGCGTCCCTCAAAATTGCGGTTGCCGCTGAGCACGGATGCCGCGATAATGTTGTTTTTTTCGATGGCCGCGGCTACCGCTTCCGGCAGGGGGCCGCTGTTGCCGATGCAACTGGCGCAGCCGTAGCCGATGGTTTGAAAACCGAGCAAATCAAGATAGGGCGTGAGGCCGGTCGCGTTTAAATACTCAGACACCACGCGCGAGCCGGGCGCCAGGCTGGTTTTAACGTACGACGGAACGGTCAATCCTTTTTCAACCGCCTTTTTCGCCAGCACACCGGCGCCAAGCATGACCGATGGATTGCTGGTGTTCGTGCAACTGGTGATCGAGGCGATGGACACAAAGCCGTGTCCGATTTCATTGGTTTCACCGTTTACAGTCACTGTTGCCGATGTTGTGAGTTGATCATCACTCAATTCGAATCCGCGCTGCTTGATCGGCGCTCGGAGCGACTGGTAAAAGGATTTTTTCAGTTCGGTCATCGGCACACGATCCTGCGGCCGTTTCGGCCCGGAGAGCGACGGTTCAACCGTGCTCATATCCAGTTCGATGGTATCAGAATAGCGCGGTGTCGGCGTGCTGTTTGTTCGGAACAATCCTTGTTCTTTCATATATCGTTCGACGAGTTCGACCTGGATTTCTGATCGGCCGGTGCGGCGCAGATAATTCAGGCTTTCGTCATCCATAGGGAAATAGCCCATGGTGGCGCCGTATTCCGGCCCCATGTTGGCGACGGTGGCGCGATCCGGCAGGCTCATGGTGGCGACACCTTCACCATAAAATTCAACAAACTTGTCAACAACGCCCTTGGCGCGCAGCATCTGTACGACGGTCAATGCCAGATCGGTCGCGGTTGCGCCTTCGGGTAATTGACCGTAAAGGTTAAAACCAACTACCTGCGGCGCCAGCATGATAAGCGGTTGGCCTAGCATCACCGCCTCCGCTTCAATACCGCCAACACCCCAGCCGACAATGCCGAGACCATTGATCATCACCGTGTGCGAGTCGGTGCCGACGAGGCTGTCCGGGTAGACCAGACCGTCTTCGGCAAATACGCCGCGCGCGAGATATTCGAGATTGACCTGATGGATAATGCCGACGCCGGGCGGGATGACGCCGAGTTTGGCGAACGCTTGCTGTCCCCATTTGAGAAACTCGTAGCGTTCGCGGTTGCGCTGGAATTCAATTTCCATATTGATGCTGAGGGAATCCTGAGAACCGTACGTGTCCGTTTGCACCGAGTGATCGATGACCAGATCGCAGGGAATGAGCGGCTCAATTTTTTTCGGATCGCCGCCGAGCCGCGCCATTGCCGATCGCATGGCGGCGAGATCGACCACCGCCGGTACGCCGGTAAAATCCTGCAACAACACACGCGCCGGCTTGAACGGCACCTCGCTTGTGGATGAACTCGTTGCATCCCATCGGGCGAGATTTTTGACCGCGTCCTCGGTGACATCATAATTGTTGCAGTTGCGAAGCACCGACTCCAGCAGAACTTTGATGCTGAACGGCATGTTGGACACGGCGCCGAGGCCGTTCTTTTCCAGTGTTTCCAGCTTGAAAAATGAAGCGGCACCGGCACCCGTTTCAAACGTGGATTTGGCTCCAAACAGATCCTGATATTGTGATGACATAGCTGCTCCCTTTTTAAAATTATAGTGCAACACAGATTGGATTGGATGAAAGAGATTTTTACGGATTAGAAGCAAATTCTTTTAGTCGAAAACATCCATTCGATCCGTGTCATCCGTGTCCTGAATCTTTTATTCGTTTATCAAAATTGTATGGTCGTCTCGGCCAAAATACGCCGAGGATGTGAATGTTTTTATATCAGTAATGCGGTTCGGTACTTTTCAACAAAAATAATTTCTCGATTATTACGGCTGTATCGAATGATTTGAAAATTTGCAGTCCGGCATCATGGTGACGATGGAATGCGATAATCCTTTTCTATATGTCTTTTGCTGAAGCCGTTGATTCACCAGG
>CAYSNA010000180.1:4284-10448 GCA_964432185.1 uncultured Cytophagia bacterium | reverse complement strand
GTGACCGAGTATAAATCCATCCGGGGAGAAAATCGGCTTAATTGTCAGAGTTTCAGCCGAGGTGTTTGATAAATAAATTGTTTGAGCCGCTGCTTGTTCTCCGGCGAGGGTGATGTTGAATGCCACATAGCCGGGCTCACACGCGAGTTCTGTCGTTGAGCTGTCGGTGAGCGCGGCAAACGCATTTAATCGACCTGCGGTTTGTGATGTACCAATAAGGGATTCTTTTTGTTCGGCGGATGCGAGAATTTTGTATTTGATGTCACGTGCCGACAGATTGGGTATAAAACTCCACATCAGCGCGCCGGTTCCTGCGACGTGCGGTACCGCCATGGAGGAGCCGCTCATGAAACCATATCTTTCTGCGGGTACGGTGCTTAAAATACTCACCCCGGGTGCTGCAAGATCAACAGAATTGACGCCCCAATTGGCGAACGAGGCCAGGCAATCATTTGCATCGCTCGCCGTGACGGAGATGAGGTTATCGAGTTCATAGGATGACGGGTAGTGCGGGATGACATCGTTATCCGTTGCGGCATTGCCTGCGGAACAAACGATGAGCAGGCCGGCACTATCCGCCGACGCAAGTCCTGCAAAGAGGGTTTCGGAATTGGCGGTGCCGCCCCAGCTCAGGTTCAAAATATCCGCTCTCATGTGGATGGCATACTCAATAGCGGCGACGGCATCACTGGCCGATCCTCGCCCTTCGGCATCCATAAACTTGAGCGCCATAAGGTGAACGTTCCAGGCGATGCCGCAGGAACCGATGCCGTTGTTCGTTTTGGCGCCGATGGTCCCGGCTACGTGCGTGCCGTGTATACCCGCATCCATGGGATCCGGCTCGTCCGTATCAAAGTTATAACCGCGTACATCATCGACGTAGCCGTTGCCGTCATCGTCCAGGCCATTGTCCGGAATTTCTGCCGAGTTGATCCACATGTTTTCGCGCAAATCCGGATGATTATAATCGATACCGGAATCAATGATGCCGACGAGTACGTCGCCGTGTCCCTGTTCCAGCTCCCATGCTTCAGGGGCGTCAATATCGGCATCATTTATACCGTCCGTTTGTCCGGTGTTGTGCAATCCCCATAGGTCAGCAAAAAATGGATCATTGGGAATGACCTCCGTCGAATAGAGATAGTCCGGTTCGGCAAATGTGACGATCGGATTGTTGGTTAAAGTTTGGATGGCCTCCAGCGTTTGATGCGGCGCAATGTGCCACAATTCGATATCGGACTGGAAACGGCGATGCACTCTGGCATTCAACTGCGTCTGCAATTGCTGTCGCTGACGAATAAGATCCTGCTGTGTGTGCTGCGATGCGTTTTTAAATTTGACAAGAACATGGCCTGCCACACAATCAGAATTGTTGACCGATATAATCTCACGCGAATGAGCGACGATCGTTATCAAACAAAGCAAAAACACAGTTGCACGAATAGTCCACATGATTTGGTCCTTTGGCCGCGGATTTTATGTCGGCATGCCTGATGGATGAAAACACGTTAAAAAAGAGGGGAGGTCAACCTCCCCTCAAACGCATGTCCCAACATATCTTTCGAAAAAGTTTGAAATTTACCCTAGATTTCCGGGCATTCATCCATTATATATTCGATGTTTGAATCGCCGTGGATAAATTCCAGCACCTGAACCGCATCATCAGACGCCGTTCGGAAACCTCGGATGCCCGACCAGTCGGGATCGCTATTCCATTTGCCGGTATAGCCAAAGTATCCGTTGTTTGCCGCTTGATTGATGGAAATGGGTGGGCGATTTTCATCATATTCGCCATTGACCAATGTCATGCGAATGTAACGATCATCATATACGGCACGCGAGTAATCATAGCTGCTGAAATCGTAATAATCATCGACAATTCCGGGCCCTGATGTGATATTGACGCCAAGAAAAGTGTTGACATAGACGATTTCATCAATGATCACGGTTCCGGTTTTATCGCCGCCCGCGGCAAAGCTGGAAGCGGCTACATCCATGAGGTTGCCGTCCAGCGAACCCGAGGCAAAATATGGCGCGAGCCAACCAGCCACCGTACCGGCGCCGGTCATAATATCCTTGTAGATCGCCATATTTTCACGCGGTGAATCAATGGTTTTGAAAAGATTGTCGCCATTCTCATCAACTTCTTCATAAATGGCTGTCAATCGACCGCAAAAATCCTGCGTAATGCACATGACGTTGGAGGCCGTCAACGCTTTGCCCGCTTCAGCGAGCGCTGAGGCCAGCACGTGCGGCGGTGAGCGCACCAGATTGATTCGACCAAAATCCACGCCGGCTGGAGCCACACCGTCCGGGACGATCAAATCGTCCTCTTCATTATACTCGAGTGTAAATCCCTCATCGCCCTCATCGGCATATTGGACGGGAAATCCTTCGCTGTCATACACCAGAATGGGTTCGCCGTCTTCATTATAACCTGAACTTAAAAAGGCAATGACCAGCACGCGGCCTTCTTCATCCAGATAGGGTTCGCCGTTATCATCACGGTACAAAATGTACAGGTCACCATACATACCGCCTTTGGTCACCCCGGAATTTGGATTTTTGCCAATATGTGGATTTTGCGAGGGATCACCGGCCCACGGCGGGCGGTCAGAATCATCATCCCCTTCATCCTCACCGGCGGGATCATTGTCATGCCCGTTACCTCCCGGACCACCATGGCCGTTTCCTTGTAATGTTGATTGGTTCTTCGACGAGTCTGGTCCATTTGGATATTTGGCACAATCCAGACCTAAAAACAGGACCAGAAGAGCGGCGCACAATAAAAATACAGAGAGTTTTTTCATCTTAAACCTCCACGATTAATTATACCCTGGCAGGACATTGTCCTGAATTAGCGGACTGGTACACGTTCATATGGGAAATTTGAGAATACAGAAACACATGGCTCCCCTCCTATGTTTTGACAAGACCTTTCCATCTTAAAAGTTAGTAAATGTCAGTCCCCGTGGGTTCTCGTCTAAATCACGTCAGAAGTGTTGGACTACATCTGCAATAACGATAATCATGCGCGGATTTACTAACAGGTATGTTTCAAAAAAGACAAGGGATGTATCGAAAACCTGGATCTGAAGCGGGTTCTATTATGTTTTTCAGTTCAGCAGAAAAGAGGCGTAAATCTATACCACAAATGTTTCACTGATGAATAGTTATGTTTCAGCAGGTCATTAGACGTTGCCGGTTGTTTTGTTTTTTGGCGATTTGGCCAGATATTCAGATGGCGACATGCCGTACTGTTCGTGAAAACATTTTGCAAAGTAGGAAAGATTGCTAAAGCCGACATCCTGGGCGACGCCAAAGACATTATCGGAGCGGGTGGACAGCAGGCTGGCCGCGTGTTTGAGGCGAATGGTCCGGATAAACTTGCTGGTCGATTGGTTGGTTAATGCGGTTAATTTTCGATGCAACTGCGGCCGGCTGGTGCCCAGTTCGTGACAAAACGTTGCGACGCTAAATTCGGGATCCGAAAGATGTTTCTCAACAATGCGGATGGCGCGCTGCAAGAATCGATGATCGATATCCTTGATGGCCACATCGCTGAGGCTCAGCGATGTGTTGTAATACTCGCGCAAGCGGCGGCGCTGCTGGATCAGATTGTTGACGCGAGCAGCCAGTTCATGCGCATCAAAAGGTTTGGTTATGTATTCGTCGGCGCCATATTTCAAACCTTCTATTCGGTCCTGTTCCGATGCACGCACAGTCAATAAAACAACCGGTATATGATTGGTTCGTTCGTCCGATTTGAGCTTGTTGCACAATTTGGTGCCGTTCATCTCCGGCATAACAATATCGCTGATGACCAAATCGGGAACTTCTTCAACCGCCTTTTTCCAGCCTTCCTGGCCGTTTTGCGCTTCGATAATGTGATAGTGTTCGCCGAGTGTTTTGCGGATAAAGGCGCGAATATCGGCATTATCGTCCACAACAAGAATTCGCGGCGCACTTTCGCTGACGTTTACGTCATCCGTGTCATCCACAGCGTATAACGCTTTATTCCCATTGTGGTTTGTTTTGTCATGCAGGCTGGAACCGGTTACGGTTGACGACTGATCGTCAATCTCATGCGGCTCAAAATGGGCACGATCCGCCGGAAACGTAAGGGTAAAGTTTGTGCCGACGCCAACCGTGCTGCTCACAATAATTCGTCCCTTGTGCAATTCCACCAGCTCCTTCACCAATGAAAGGCCGATGCCCGAACCGAGACTGTCGCCATTCGTCCGATTGCCGCCGTATTGATAAAAGTGGTCAAATATTTTGTCAATTTTATCCGGCGGAATGCCGGGGCCCGTATCGCTGACTGAAATTTGCACCCACTTGCCCCAGGCTTTATTAGGACTGTAAGCACTATCTTTGGATTTTATGCTTTGGATAAAGGAGACTGTGACAATTCCTTTTGTCGGCGTAAATTTTATCGCGTTGGCAATGAGATTCGTGATGATTTTATCCATGACCTCGGCGTCAAAAAGTAACATCATATCATCTTGATCGGACAGGAACGAGAGCGAAATATCTTTACTCTCGGCGAGCGCACTAAATGAAAGCAGAGACTCTTTCAGAAATCCGATTATGTTTTGCTCTTTGACGCGAAGAAGCATTTTACCAGATTCGAGGCGGGACAAATCGAGAAGCTGATTAATTAACCGAAGAATTTTTTCAGCATTTTTTTTCATCACCGTGGTTTCGTCGCGCAACGCGCTTCCCTTGAGTGTGTCGTTGATTTTTTCCAAAGGTCCCAAAATGAGGGTGAGGGGAGAACGAAACTCGTGCGAGATATTGGCGAAAAACCGGCTCTTGAGCTGATCGAGTTCCTGCAGCCGTTCGGCCTGAAAACGTTCGAATCTGAGTTGATTATTCAATCGTTCGCGTTTCAAGGTCGCCTGCCACAATCCGATGATACTGCCGACAATGGCGCATCCATACAGGATAAATGCCCACCATGTTTTCCACGGCGGTGGTGAAATGCGCAGCGGTAGTACTACTGAGGCCTGACTCCACACACCATCCGCATTGCAGCCTTTGACGTAAAGCGAATAGTGTCCCGGACGAAGATTGGTGTACTTTATCGTTCGGTCATGTCCCGTATGAATCCATTCGGCATCCATACCAACCAATCGAAAGGCGTATTTATGGGCGTCAGGATTGCGGTAATCGAGAACAGCCGCTTCAAACATCAGCGAGTTTTGATCGTACCCGAGTTTTAGACGCTTCAATGTGTTGGGATTAAATGTCGAGATGATATTGGGATCATTATTCACGACGATTCGCGTCAGCACAATCGGTGGCGTGACGTTTTCAAAAATCAGGCTGTCCGGCGTAAATTTATGAATACCCTCGGCGGTGCTGTAATAAAACTCGCCGCGGCTATTCTTGTAAAATGCCCCTCTGTCAAACAAATTGCTGTGCAGATCATCCGCCATATGAAAAGTGAAAAATTGTTCGGAATCCGGATTAAAGACGCACAGCCCTTTTGAGGTGCTGATCCATATATTGTCGTAGGTATCACTATTAATATTGAGAATCTGGTCGCTCAATAATCCGTCCTTTTCGAGATAATGCATCATGTCGCCGGTCTGCGGATTAAAGCGATTCAAGCCGCCGCCATTGGTGCCCAACCACAGGAGACCATCCTTATCCTCAAAAATGGAATAAATCGTGTTATGGCTGATGCTGTTCGCCGCGCCGTGTTCGTGTACAAAATAGCGAAAGCGTTCGGTGTCAAAATCGTACTCGATAAGCCCGGCGTTAAATGTGCCGATCCAGAGTGACTTTTCCGAAGCCGCTTCGACAATGGACATGATGGAACTGTTTGCCATGCTCAACCGCTTCTGCGGATCAAGATCAATTCGTCTAAAGGCGCCATCTTTAGGATCATATCGATTCAAACCACCCAATCGCGTGCCGATCCAGATGAAACCCAGATGATCTTCTTCGATCGCCGTGATGACGTTGTCACTGAGGGATGTCGGATTATTGGGATCAGATAAAAAGCGTTTAAACTGATGTGTTTTGCGATTAAAAAGATTGAGGCCATCCTCCGTGCCGATCCAGAGTCGTTCGCGTGAATCCTCAAAGATAATGGTCACGGCTTTGTTGCTGAGTGTCGTTGGATCGTCCGGATAGCACGAATGATGCGTGAAATA
>CAYSNA010000180.1:0-4242 GCA_964432185.1 uncultured Cytophagia bacterium | reverse complement strand
TTTCAGGCCATCCGACGTGGCGATCCATAGAACGCCATAACTGTCCTCCCAAAAAGACCACACCCGATTTTGTGAAATTTTGCTGGCTTGCCTCAAGTCTGTGTCTTTGTAGGCGATGGTCATACGTTCCGGAATATGTTTGTTCATGCCGCAACAATCAGTGGCCAGCCAGATGATGCCGCTTCGGTCACAGGTGACGCTATGAATGACATTATTTCCAAGGCAACACACGGTATTTTCCGGACATTTATGAGCCTGGAATTCGCCGTGCTGTCGGTCAAAAGTGTTGACACCGGCGCCGGCCGTCGCGACCCACATCAAACCGGATTGATCTTCGGTGATATCGCGGATTTTATTGGCGCCACTGCCAAGCACAAGTTGACTCTTGTTGTTGTAAAAAGTGTACTCGTCAGAAGATCGATCAATGTGGACGATACCGGCGCCCTCGGTCCCAACCCATATTTCGTTATGTTGATCCTCATAAATCACGTTGATGGTATTGGCCGCCACACTTAGACTATCCGTGGTTCGGAAGAGAAAGTGCTGTTTTTCATCCACATACTCATGGTGAATTTTAAACAATCCCATGCCATTTGTCGCCACCCAAATGTCTTTGTGATGATCCTGAGATAAATTCAAAATCTCCGGCTCGACATCAGGATTCAACGAAATACGTTCCACTTGTTTTGTATCGATATGCAGCCGATAGAGACCGCGCGGCGTGCCGATCCACAGACGTCGATGTCCATCATACACAAGCGTGTTGATGGCGCTATCGGGGAAAAAGTGAGAGGATGTTTCTCTATAAAGATAACGTGTAAAGTCGCCGGTTTCTTTGTTGAACTGATGCAAACCGCCGCCATTTGTACCGATCCAAAGCGTCATAGAGTCGGATTGACACAGGCAGGTAATCCAGTTGTTACGAATCGAGGTTGTATCTTCGGGACTGTTGCGGAAAATAAGAAAGGAGTAGCCGTCATACCGATTCAGGCCGTTTTGCGTGCCGAACCACATGAATCCATCCGTATCTTGTATGGCGCAAAAAACCGCGGAATGTGACAGTCCGCGATCCATGGAAATCTGTTCGAATTTTGGATCCCGGATATGGGCATGCGCCACTGCGCATAGCACAACGAGAAAAAGTCCAAATTGTCGTCTGTTCGAACTGTTCACATTAGCCCACCCTTTTTACGCTCATGTACAAGAACAGGACCATCGGTTTGACCAACCGCTGATTAGATTATACTTATTCTATCATCTCAAGTCAATACTTTTAAATACCTGGAAGAGAGCCCAATTGAACTGCCATGGATGGATGATGGACGCCGCTCTGTGGCAACATGGAGTACACCTCTTGCGGTGTACTCCATGTGATTGCTTCTTGCTACTTGATCAAAAGCATGCGTTTCGTCTCGGAAAACCTCCCGGCCTGCATGCGATAGAAATAGACGCCGCTCGACATATCCTCGGCATGCCATTCCACATTATAAATTCCGGCAGCGCGAAAACCATCAAAGAGCTCCATGACATGCCTGCCTTGAATGTCGTAAATCTGCAAGGTGACGCGCGAATCCTCCGGCACGTTGTAGGTGATTTGCGTTGACGGATTGAATGGATTTGGGTAGTTCTGCTGCAGACTCAAGGATTGCGGCAGTTCCACAATGCCAGTATTTCCGCTGGATTTCCACGGCCCGGTTTTATTCTGACTTTGCACGGCAAATTCAACCAATTGCCGCCAATCTCCGGGGTAGCGATTCACCGGATAGGTCATGACCAGCTTGATGTATTTTGCCTGCACAGCGCCCACATGATACCAGCGCTCATCCCCGTCTCCTTTACGGCGGATGTCCGCTACTTTAGTGTAGGCGTCATTTACGTCCTCGGTTGCCGATACCCACACCTCAAAATGTGTAGCTTGGTCTTCGGCGCCCTCGCCGTTTTCCGTCGTCAAACAGACATAGTCAAAATTCCACATCTCCTGATCACAGAAACGGAATACGCCCCACGCCGGACCACCGGTTTCACCAAGACCTCTGGCGCGAACCGTACCGTCCCAGCCGTCAAAATCGCCATCCACAGCATTGGACCAGTCCCAGGTCATGTTGCCTTTGGCTGCGGTTTGAGTGCCGCGCACGAACACGAGCTGATCCGGACGCGCACAACTTGTAATCTCGACGCCAATTTCTTCATCCATGCCAAACGCTGCCACTACGGATTCGGTGAGAACGACACCATTTATGGAGGCCTTTATTTCTTTCAGCCCCGCTTTTGTGGATGTCATGGAGATCGAATAGACGCCGGGTGAGACTTCAATTAGACCGCTAAACACATCCGTGTCCGTACATTCATTGTCGATATTTTGTTTGCCGTAGACCTGTTTTGAAAAGAGTTTGATATCCATCTCGGTAAGGCCGGAAACGGATTGTCCGTTGGCATCGTTTATCGACAATCGAATTTTTGCTTTATCTGATCCATTCGGTTCAAGATCGTCGCCTGTAACACTCATGCTGCTCAAGTCGGCATCTGCCAGGGTGGTTTCGTACCAGACTTCAAATTCACCGAGATGGATCCACATTTTGGATTCTGAGGGAAATGGTTCTTCAAAAACAACGAGGAAAAATTTGGCTTCGGTGGGAGGAATGTCCCACTCGACCCAGCCGTCGCTCAAATCACACGGCGTCAAAGTGGTGGCGTCCATGTATTCATCGAGCAAAAGGTACCAATACGAATAACCGTCCATGGAACCGTAGACTTTGAATTTACTGACAAACTGGGCATCACAGGATTCGATGGTTTTACACGGGCCGCCATGGCTGCTGCTGCCGTCATCACCGCCACAGCCATCATCACCACTGCAACCGCCGCCGCCTCCACTTCCGCCGCTGCCACCACTGCCAGGACCGCCCTGGCCGCCTTCGTGGTCTTCTTCGGAACTGTCCTCGCCGCCTTTGTCGCACGACAGTATACCCATTAAACTATAATCTGCCGGATCGTCTCCAGCGGTTGTGTGATCTTTCTCACATCCGCCTCCATCGTCGTCGCTCTCTTCACCGGTGTCATCATGGCTGCAGCCGCCATCGTCGCCCGTGTCATCATGGCTGCAGCCGCCGTCGTCACCCGTATCATCATGGCTGCAACCGCCGTCATCACCCGTATCATCATGGCTGCAACCGCCGTCGTCACCACCACATCCGCCGCCGCTACCGCCGCCGTTGCCTCCACCTTTGTTCCCACTATTCTTGCCTCCGTTTTCCCAATTAAATGCGCCTTCACCGTCACAGATGCCGGTATCATTCAGCATGCGAATCTTGTTGACGTGGCGCGAACTATAATCGGCAAATTGAAAGATGGCCCAGGGTTCGTATCCACCTTTGCAGGTGAAAATAGTTGTGCCGCTGTACCAATAGGTGTCGCCGTCTACAGCGTTGGACCAATTATTGGACTTGAGTGTTTTAGAACCAGCGACCGCAATCAGCTCGCCCAAACCGCCGGGATCGTAGACCTGAACAAAACCGGGAAAGCCTTTATCGTTAATGCCGGGTTCGATGGGTTTGCCGGGCTCGCCCATGTAGTTTTTCCAATACGCATAAGATGGATTTGGAAGCTGTGATGCGACATTGATATCCAGATCCCAGTTGTTATTTTTGCATTCGTCTTTCAGCTTGAAATAATCGACGACAACGGGCGCGAGGCCAACGTTTCGATCAGAGTCGAAATTGCAGCAAAAGTCGATGCGGCCTTTTTGCGGCCCTTGTCCTTTGTCTGATGGTCCGCCCTGGCCGTTATCCGCTCCACCGCCGCAGCCGCCGTCATCGCCGCAGGCATAAACGGACACTTCATGAAAAAGAGAGCCCACCACCATGAGAGCTATTACGAGTATCGCTGGAATCAATCGTTTTAGCCAATACATAAGATCCTCCCAATAAAAGAGTGAACACTGGGGACAATGCTCCAGCGTCTGAACTGAGACAGAATGTCTGTCCACAAATTTATTAAATTTTAGAGCCCTGGCTTGTGATGTGTTATGAGAGTTGCTGCATTGAGAACGCGCTGATAAGAAATTCCCTGTCGTGAATAAACCGCCCCGCAACTCATTATGAAATAACGCAAACTACCTTGATTTGGCTAACACGTATGTTTCAAAGGCAAACAGATATGTTTCAAAATCTCCGAAAAAGCTCCGTGCAGACGACTTTTGATGAGATAATGCAGAAGGGGAAAATGCCGTTTCGATATAATCTT